>DATIOA010000224.1:0-3016 GCA_035473575.1 Rudaea sp.
CGAGGATTCGGCGGATTTGTACACCGTGCTCGACGCCTGCGCGAAGTTCTACCAGCGCGAACTCGGCAAGAGCGGCAGGGCGAACGCCTACTTCCACGCGCGCGGCCTGGACGCCGCGACCATCGAACGTTTCGGTCTGGGTTACGCGCCGGACGGCTGGGATGGCGTCAAATCCGCGCTCGGCACCAGCGCGCAGCGCATCGCGCTGCTGGAAAAGGGCGGCATGTTGACGCGCGGCGAACGCGGCACGCCCTACGACCGTTTCCGCGACCGTGTCATGTTCCCGATCCAGGATCGGCGCGGGCGGGTGATCGCCTTTGGTGGCCGCATTCTCGAAAAGACCGAAGACTCGGGCGCGAAATACCTCAACTCCCCCGAAACGCCGCTTTTCCACAAGGGCCAGCAGTTGTTTGCACTGTGGCAGGTGCGTCAGGCGCACAGCAAGATTCCGCGCCTGATCGTGGTCGAAGGCTACATGGACGTGATCGCGCTGTTCCAGCACGGCGTGACGCAGGCGGTGGCGACGCTCGGCACCGCGACCACGCGCGATCACGCGGAGCTGCTGTTTCGCAATTGCGCGGATGTCTACTTCTGTTTCGACGGCGATCGCGCCGGGCGCGGCGCGGCGTGGAAAGCGGTCGAGTCGGTGCTGCCGCGCATGCGTGACGGGCGCCAGGCGTTCTTCCTGTTCCTGCCCGACGGCGAAGATCCGGATTCGCTGGTGCGCAAGGAAAGCCAGGTCGGTTTCGAGCAGCGCCTGAAGGACGCGATGCCGCTGAGCGAATTCTTCTTCGCGCACCTTGGCGTCGACGTGAATCTTGCCAGCCTCGACGGCAAGGCGCGCCTCGCCGAACATGCGCGGCCTCTGCTGGCTCAGATTCCCGACGGCGCATTCCGCGACCTGATGCTCGCCGAGCTCGATCGCATCACGAACGTGAAACTGCGCGTCGATGCGCCGGCCGCCATGTCGCGCAAATCGGCATCGCGACCGCAGGAGCGCACGCTGGTACGCAGCGCGGTTGGACTGCTCGTGCAGAACCCGTCCTTCGCGGAAAGCTTGCAGCCGCCGTGGCTGTTCGCGACCCTGCGCCAGCCCGGCATCGCCCTGCTCGCTGAACTCGTCGCGCTGTGCCGCGAGCGGCCGGCGATGTCCACCGCGATCCTGCTCGAACACTACGAAGGTCGCGAGGAAGCGCGCGCGCTGCAGAAGCTCGCAATGCTGGATTTTCCCGGCGAGGACGACGCCCTGCGCGCCGAATTCGTCGACGCGATCCGCCAGCTCGACCGGCAGACGCACCAGCAGCGCCTGGACGATCTGCTGAAAAAACAAGGCGAAATCGCGTTGACTTCGGAAGAAAAAAACGAGCTACGTCAATTGCTTACGGCGAAAAATGCGCCACGGTCCCAGGGCATCCCCGATTGACCCCCCGCACCCGGGAGTCGGCGGACAGCCGCGCCTTCCGCCTTGGCTCGCGCAACGCGCAAAACTTGGGTATACTCGCGCCGCTGTATTTGCCGGGGTCACGGTGAATTGTGGCCTGATGCGGTCAATCTCGCGATTTGCTTCATCGCCCTCCACGCTCTCTCCTTCGCAAAACAGTCGCAGCGCGGAATGTTTCCGTGCGGCGTCATTCACTTTGTTTCAGGAGTTTGTTATGGCAGAACGTCAGATCGGTACCGTCAAGTGGTTCAACGATGCGAAGGGTTTCGGATTCATCACGCCGGAAAGCGGCCCGGACCTGTTCGTGCATTTCCGTTCCATCCAGGGCTCGGGTTTCAAGACCCTCGCCGAAGGCCAGCGCGTCAGCTTCGTTGCCGTGCAGGGTCAGAAAGGCATGCAGGCCGATGAAGTGCAGTTGGCGTAAGCCACCCGCCGTCTAGGTATCACAAAACCCCGGTCAGCAATGGCCGGGGTTTTTTATGCAATCGACAATCGCACAGTCAGCCGCGGGAAACCCCATGCCCAAACCGAACTACCAATACGAAAAGCGCCAGCGCGATATTGCGAAGAAAAAGAAACAGGACGAAAAGCGTCTGCGCAAGCAGGAAAAAGGCCGTGCCGCGGGCACGGATGCAGCTTCCACCACGCCCGCGGACTTGTCGGCGTCGGGTGCGGACGGAAAATCCACGACGCACGATTGACACAAGCGCGCGCGATCCGATTTTCGCCCGCGTGGATCAGAGCCGGTTGTGCTCCAGCGGCCGCTGCCGGTGCATCAGCGCCCATTCCACTTGCTCGGCCAGCGCGGCTTCGCCAAGCAGGCGCAAGACCTCGCGCTGCTCGGCCGCATCCGCGGCGCGATCGAGCGCCTTGCGCGCCGCGCCGAATATGCGCTCCATGTAGCGGTATTGCTTGATCAGTTCCTTGTCGGCCTTCTTGTAGGCATACGCGGCGCGCACGCCGGCGACGATGGAAAACACCGCCATGACCACGACCAGATCGTTCTTCGCGTCTGCCGACAGGTACGCGGCGAACGCGGCGAGCACGATGCTGATCATGATTCCCACGCTCAAGCTGGCGATGTCGATGGTTTCGGTGAGGCGATGCGTGCGTGTGCGCTGCGCGGCCTTGCGTCGGTAGTAATCGAGTTGTCCGCCGTACTGCGCATCGCCGACCCATTCGCGGACGACGTCGGCCAGCTCGCGCTCCGGCTCCGCATCGCTGCGCATCGCGCTTTCCAGTTCAGCGCTGCGCATCGCGTCGCGCACCCAACCCAGTTCGACATCCTGTTTTTGCAGGAAATTGTCGCGCGCGAATTCGGTGTCACCGGAAAGCGGCAGTCCGATCCGGCGCCAATACCATTGCACGCGCAGGCCTTCGGCCAGCGCGCGGTAATCCAGGTATTTGCGATGCCAGCCGCGGCGATTGGCGAGAACGACGATGAAACCGCCGAGCGCGAACAGCAGCAGGAAAACATCGAGCATGCTGTCTTGCGCAGGCAAGTTGTCGTAGACCGTGAACGCGATCGCCATCAGCGCAGCCACGGTATAGAGCCCGCGCATCGCCAGCAAAACG
>DATIOA010000225.1:0-12755 GCA_035473575.1 Rudaea sp.
TCGCCGAGCACGACCCAGTCGCGCTGGGCGAAGGCAATGGCCGGCGGACTGCGCAGCCACAGATAGGCCGGAATGGCGATCGCCGCGGCGAGCACGATGGCTTCGACGGCCAGCATGCCAGGACGCCGCCACCACGGCACTTCGCGGTGCGCCTTGCCGGAGTAAGCCGGGCGCTTGAATGGTGCGATGCCGGACTCGCCGACTTCATATACCTGCAGCGGTTCGGCCACGCCCTTGAACAGGTAACGGCCGTGCATCTTCCATTGCGGCGGCGCGCGCTGGGCGACCAATTCGGCCTGCGCGCGCTGCGCCAGCATGCAAGCGACGGAAGAAATCAGGATCTGGCCGGGCAGGGCCAGGCTCATCAACCGTGCCGCCACGGGTTTGGCCAGGCCTTCGACTTCGGTGGGCTTGGCGCCGCGCGCGACATCGGCAGGCGTGTTTTCCCACAGCACCACGTCGCCGACATGGATGCCGATGCGTGCCGACAGGGGCAGCGATTCGGCAGTGGCGAGCTCGCGCAGGCTACGCTGGTAGTCGAGCGCGAAGGCGACTGCGTACACCGGTCGCTCGAACAGCAGCAGGAAGCCGTCGGACTTGTCGATTTCGCGGCCGTGATGGCGATAGACGAGATCGCGGGCGATGCGGTCGAGGCGTTGCGCGAGTTCGGCAGCCTCGACGTCGCCCAGGCGCTGGGTCAGTTGCGCGCTGTCGGCCAGGTCGCAGACGAGCACGGCGCGCAGCAGCGGCGCCGGTGTCACCGACGCCGGAATCTGCGGTTGTACATCGTCGGGCACTGCGCTCATTCACCCCCCGCCGCGCACGGCCTGACCGCCGCCGCGGTCGAGAGATTGTGCGCCAAATGGCATGGCTATGCCAACTTGCGGGCTAATTGGACGCAGCCACGCTCCACGAATTGCCGCCCTGCCCCTTGGCTCGATACAGCGCCTGATCGGCTTGGCTGTACCACACCGACCAGTCGGCGTTATCGGCGCACATTCCAGCACCGATGCTGATGGAAGCGCTCAGGTTCTCCAGTGGTTCTACAAAATGCAGGGCACGGATGCCGGAGACGATGCGCGCGGCCAGCGCTTCGAGTTCCGTGGCTTCGTTGAGTTGGGCGAGCAGGGCGAATTCGTCGCCGCCGATGCGGCAGGGCAGATCGCAGGCGGCGGCAACGCGGCTGACTTCCGCCGCAATCGCGCACAGCACGTGGTCGCCGGCGAGATGGCCGAACTCGTCGTTGATCTGCTTGAAGCGATCGAGGTCGATCAGCAGCAGGGCGAGATGGGTGCCGGCGACGCGGAACTGCGCGAGGTGTTCGAGGTGTTCGTAAAGGCCGCGGCGGTTGACGAGTCCGGTCAGTTCGTCGGTGCGCACCAGGCGGTTCGCGGTGGAAAGCTGGCTCTGCGTCTGGCGCAGGGAATCGAGCGTGACCAGCAGATCCTCGTTGCGCCGTTTCAGGCTGGCGATCAACTGCTGCTCGCTGGCAACGAGGTAGGCGAACGAGCGGCGCATGAACTGGGCGAGCAGGGCCGGTTCGTTTTCGAGCAGGAAGTCGAACGCGGGGTAGTCGATCATGCGCAGGCCGCATGCGCTGTGCGCGACCGCGCCGGCCACGCGCGCATGATTGCCGATGAACAGCGCCAGTTCGCCAAAGTATTCGCGCGGACCGAGCACCTTGCTCGGCAGGCCGTCGCCGAAATCCAGGCGCACCTGCCCGCTTTCGATGACGAACATGTTCTGGCCGATTTCGCCCTTGCGGAACAAAACCTCGCCGGCGGCGCAGCGGCGCGAGGGGCCAGCGCCGCGCAACATGACGAATTCGGCGTCGGACAACTGCCGCGGCAGGTGCGGCGCTTGCGCGCGTGGCGCCAGATTCACCGCCGCGACTTCCGCGGCGGCATCGGTTGGCACAGTGGACACGTCCGTATTCCCCTCACCCTGCAACCGGCGCATGGTAGCGCAGCAAGCAGGAATGCACACCCGGCGCGGATAGCCGGGTGCGCCTGGACGATGAGCGGGGCAATGTGTGAGTGAATTGCTCTTCCCCTCTCCCGCTGGCGGGAGAGGGGAAGAGCCTACGCCGCCGCCTTTTCCTGCCCGTGGAACTGCGCTTCCTCGGTCGAGCCTTTCAGCGCCACCGTACTCGCGCCGCTGCCCTGGATGGTCTGCGTGACCGTATCGAAGTAGCCGGTGCCGACTTCGCGCTGGTGCTTGACCGCGGTGAAGCCGCGCTCGGCGGCGGCAAATTCGGCTTCCTGCAATTCGACGAAGGCGCTCATCTGGCGGCGCGCGTAGCCGTGGGCGAGGTTGAACATCGAATAGTTGAGCGCGTGGAATCCGGCCAAGGTGATGAACTGGAATTTGTAGCCCATCGCCGCGAGCTCGCGCTGGAATTTCGCGATCGTCGCGTCGTCGAGATTCTTCTTCCAGTTGAAACTCGGCGAGCAATTGTAGGCGAGCAGCTTGCCCGGATATTTCGCGTGCACGCCTTCGGCGAAGGCACGCGCGAATTTGAGGTCCGGCTTGCCGGTTTCGCACCAGACCAGGTCCGCATACGGCGCATAGGCGACGCCGCGCGAAATCGCCTGATCCAATCCATTGCGCGTCTTGTAGAAGCCTTCGACGGTGCGCTCGCCGGTCGTAAAGGGTTTATCGTTCGCGTCGATGTCGGAGGTAATCAGGTCGGCGGCTTCCGCGTCCGTGCGCGCGACGAGCAGGGTCGGCACGCCCATCACGTCCGCGGCGAGACGCGCGGCGGCGAGCTTGTCCACGGCTTCGCGCGTCGGCACGAGCACTTTGCCTCCCATGTGTCCGCATTTCTTCACACTCGCGAGCTGATCCTCGAAGTGCACGCCGGCCGCGCCGGCCTCGATCATCGCCTTCATCAGCTCGAACGCATTGAGCACGCCGCCGAATCCGGCTTCGGCGTCGGCAACGATGGGTTGCAGAAAGTCGACGCCATCGTTGCCTTCGGCGTGATTGAGTTGATCGGCGCGCAGCAGCGCATTGTTGATT
Source organism: Rudaea sp. (assembly GCA_035473575.1). Classification (GTDB taxonomy): domain Bacteria; phylum Pseudomonadota; class Gammaproteobacteria; order Xanthomonadales; family Rhodanobacteraceae; genus Rudaea. The sequence goes on from DATIOA010000225.1 coordinate 3,022, forward strand.
CGGCGCACGACCGCCGGCACCGAATCGGCCGGATACAGGGATTGGTCCGGGTACATCTGCCCGGCGAGGTTCGCATCCGCCGCGACCTGCCAGCCGGACAGATAGATCGCCTTCAACCCGGCCTTGACCTGCTGCATGGCCTGATTGCCGGTCAACGCGCCGAGCGCGTTGACGAAGTCCTCATTGTGCAGGGATTTCCACAATTTCTCCGCGCCCAGCCGCGCCAGCGAATGCTCGACATGGACGGTGCCCCTCAGGCGCACGACGTCTTCGGCCGTGTACGGGCGCTTCACGCCATTCCAGCGCGGATTGTTCTGCCAGTCGATCTTGATTTGTTCGGCCGTGGGCAGCGTGGTCTTCATCGTGATCCTCGAAAGTGGTTGAGAGTGCAACGCACACAGACTAGGCTTGCAAAACATAATTTGACAATCTGAATGTTTCAAACCATATCTTTGAAAATGTCAAATATCATGTATCCTGTTGAATGAAATGGCAGCAAAATCGAACAGTCGTACGAAACCGGGCAAAAACGCGCCGCGAAACCGGCGCATTGCCTCAAAAGTGTCGGCCGCAGCCGTCGTCCGCCACTACTACAAGGGCAACCGCCTCAAGCAGCTGCGCGCGTTCTGCTACGCGGTGAAGTTCGGCACGGTGGCGCGCGCGGCCGAGGCGCTGTTCCTGTCGGCATCGTCGGCCAGTTTGCAGCTATCTGCCCTTGAAAAAGAGCTTGGCACGCGCCTGCTCGAGCGCACGCGCCCGCGCCTGTCGCTCACGCGCGAGGGCCAGATGCTGTATGACCTGGCGCGACCGCTGATCGAGGGCATGGAATCGCTCGACCAGCAATTCCGTGCGCAGCGCCAAGGTTTGGATGCCGGCGAGGTGACCATCGCCGCAGGCTCGTCGACGATCCAGTACCTGCTGCCGCCGCTGGTGCGCGAATTCCGCGAGCAAAGGCCGCAGGTGCGCCTCCAGCTCGCCAATGTCACCGGCAAGGATGGCCTCGCTCTATTGCGCTCGGATCAGGCCGATTTCGCGGTCGGTTCGATGCTCGACGTGCCGCACGATCTGTCCTACGAACCGGTGCATTGGTTCGATCCGATGCTGATCCTGCCGCCGGACCATCCCCTGGCGTCGAAGTCCGAGATTGCGCTGGCGGATCTGTCACCGTACGGGTTGATCCTGCCGCCGCAGCGACTGACCACGTATCGCATGATCGATCTCGTGTTCCAGCAGGCGCGCGTGCCGTATCAAGTCGCGATCGAAGTCGGCGGCTGGGAAGTGATCAAGCAATATGTGGCGATGGGGCTGGGAATCTCGATCGTCACCGGCATCTGCATCCAGCCCGAGGACGAAAAACGCCTCGCCGTGCGCAACATGCGCCGTTATTTCCCACAGCGCAGCTACGGTGTGGTCGTGCGCAAGGGCAAATACCTGTCGCCGCAGGCGCGCGCGTTCGTGGACCTGATCAAGCCGGGAATGTTCTCGCGCCGGGATTACTTCGAGTCGGGGCACTCGGAGCGATGAAGAATCCGCACGCTTTCAACCCGCCACACATTTGTACTGGCGAAGCCGGATTACCAGCTGATTGCCCACGCAACTGAATTCCGCCGAACCCACACAAACCGAAGATTGGCCGGTACTCGATCCATTTGCATACAGTATTCCGTTGCTGCATGAATACGTTACAGAATCGCCAAGCGCATTCGGCACGGGTGCCGCATCTTTTCTCGTGTCAGCAGCGCCAGTTTTTCCGACTATTGCATAATCGGTCCGTAAATCGACGGCATTTCCATTGTCATCAAGATTCAAGCGTGCGTTGCCGACATAAATCGGCGAAAGTTCTCCCGTTTCATCCGCCAGAAACGCGCGTTGCAGCTCGACCATGCCCGCTTGAGAGCGCGATGATGGAGCAAACATCGTGGCTTGTTCGGACTCGATCGTGTAACTGCCGAATGGAGCTTCGAAATTGCGGATCGTAGTCAGAATGCCGCCGCCGGGGATATTCTGGACTTGTGCGGTTTTTGCCGTGAATTGCTGCGCCCCGATAGAAACAGAGACAAATGCCAACCCAAGCGCCACAAATTTTAAATATTTCATCATGTTTCCCCGGAAAACGGGCTGGTTGAACGACCGTACCCCCCCCCTTCATCGATTGTCAAGTTTTTCCAGTGCGACGAATTATCCAGTTGTAGCAAATGCAAGAACGATTATTCGATACCGCGATTCCTGCCCTGCCACGGCCTGTAGAATTCGCGGATCTTCGCCATGTCCGCGTCCATGTCGTCGCTCGGATACAGCAGCGGACCGAAGCCGATGGTCTTTTCCGGATAGTGGAAATACACCTGCAGGATCGGCACGTTCGCTGCGCGCGCGATGCGCCAGAATCCACTTTTCCACTCTTTTACTTTTTTTCGCGTACCTTCAGGCGCAACTGCGAACCACAGCTTTTCAGTGCTGCCAAAAAGCCCGGCGACGTCTTTGACGACGTTATGCGCATGCCGGCGATCGATCGGAATGCCACCCAGACGCCGCAGCAACCAGCCGAGCGGCCAGAAGAATGCCTCACGCTTGCCAATGAAGCGCACCTCAATGCGCAAGCCGACCTTGACCAGAAGAGCCAGCACGGCATCCCAATTGCTGGAGTGCGGTGCCGCGATGACCACCAATTTGACCACGTCCGGAAGCTCTCCGGCGACACGCCAGCCTGCCCGCGCGAACAGCCAACGGCACAGTGCCGCCCCCGCAGACGGCGCAAGTTGCGGCGCATTCGGTGGCACTACCGGAAAAACCGGTGCGCTCATTCGCGATCCCACACTTTGCCGCGAGCGCGCTTGTGCTGCGCGCGTTTCTTCTTCGCCGTGATGCGGCGTTCTTTCGATGCGCGCGTGGGCTTCGTCGCCACGCGCTTCTTCGGCACGTGCAGCGCGGCGCGAACGATTTCGATCAGGCGCGTGCGCGCGTCGTCGCGGTTCTTGGCCTGATCGCGGAATCGATTGGCCTGGATCACCAGCACGCCATCGGCGGTGAGGCGGCGGTCGCGCCGTGCGAGCAGGCGCGCGCGCAGGGCCTCGGACAACGACGGTGAATGCGCGACATCGAAGCGCAATTCCACCGCGCTCGCCACCTTGTTCACGTTCTGGCCGCCGGGACCGGACGCGCGCACGAAGGATTCGATCAATTCCGAATCGGGAATGCGCAACGCCGCAGAAACTTCGAGCATCACGTCAATCCCGGAAGTTCTCGTATTGCAAGGGCATCTTGATGTCCTGCGCCGCGCGCAACAATGCCATCGCGGTTTGCAAATCGTCGCGCTTCTTGCCGTTCACGCGCAGCTTGTCGCCCTGGATCTGCACCTCGACCTTGAGCTTGGCATCCTTCATTCGCTTGACGATGTCCTTGGCCAGCGGCTGATCGATGCCCTGCTTGAGCGTCACCTTTTGCCGCGCCGTCGACAGGTTGAGTTCGGGATCGGCGATTTCGGCGCAGCGGATGTCGATGTGCCGGCTGGCGAGGCGTTGCTTGAGAATATCCAGCATCTGCTTGAGCTGGAATTCGGCCTGAGCCTTGAGCACGACAGTGCTTTCGCCCTCGCGCTCGAACGCCGCATCGGTGCCCTTGAAATCGAAGCGGTTGGTCAGCTCGCGCGTAGCCTGATCGAGCGCATTGGTCAGCTCGTGCAGATCGAGTTTGGAAACGATGTCGAACGATGGCATGGTGCGCTCCCACGGATCGCGCGATTCTAGCAGGCGAGCGTGCCCGCCCAATCGAACCGCGCGAGCACCTGTTGCCATGCGGCATCGAACGGCGCTTGCAGGCGCAGGCGTTCGCCGCTGCGCGGGTGTGCGAACTCCAGGCGCCAGGCATGCAGCAGCATGCGATGCATGCCCAGATGGATGCGCCACAGGCGGTTGTGATCGCCGCGGCCATGGCTGGTGTCGCCGACGATGTGGTGCGAGACGTGATGGAAATGCTTGCGAATCTGCCGGTAGCGGCCGGTTTCCGGCAACGCTTCGACGAGCGCGTAACGCTGTTCGGGATAACGGCCCATTTCGATCGGCAACGTCACTGTCGCGAGCGTGCGCCAGCGCGTCAGCGCCGGCTTGCGCGGACTGCGCTCGCGCACATCGGGCAAGGGATAGTCGATGACGCCGTCAGGTTCAGGCCAGCCGCGCACGACCGCGAGGTAACGTTTGCTCACCTCGCGCGCCATGAACAGGCGCCCGAGTTCACCGGCGGCCTCGCGCGACTTGGCGAGCAGCACGACACCGGATGTCGCGCGATCGAGCCGGTGCGCGAGGAACAGCGGCATCGCAATCTGCGTCGCGAGGCGGTCGAGCAGGAAGTCGGTTTCGTCGTTGGCGATCTTGCTGCGATGCACGAGCAGCCCGGCCGGCTTGTTGACCGCAAGCAGGTCGGCATCTTCGTAAATGATGGAGATTTTTGCGCTCATCCTGATCGCAACATCAAAAAGCGACCATCCATGGTCGCGCTTTTCAATTTCGCGCGCGCCGCCATGCCACCACAAATGCAACGGCGCTCACGGCGAGCGCGATCCACGCCGACATCGGCACCGTCAGCCATTGCGCGCCGTGGTTGTCGAAGGCATAGAGCAGGGCAGCGCTGAGCAGGGATGCCGCGGCAAGCGGCAGCACGGCGAGTTGACGGCGTTGCGCGCGCGCGAGGCGTTCGCGTTGTTCGAGCATCGCGCTGCGCGAGGTATCGAAATCACCAGCGGCAGCTTTTTTCAGGAAGGCGTGCACGAGCTGTGGCATATCCGGCGCGGCCGCGATCCATTCAGGCATGCGTTCGCGCAGTTTGCGCAGCACGCGGCGCGGGCTGTGGCGGCGGCGCAGGATGCCGGCAAGTACGGGTTTCGCCGTGGCCCAGATGTCGATCTGCGGATGCAACGCGCGGCCGATGCCTTCGATGTTGAGCAGGGTTTTTTGCAACAGGATCAGTTGCGGTTGCAGGGTGAGCTGGTAGCGGCGCGCGACGGAAAAAAGTTTCGCGACGACTTCGGCCAGGGAGATCTCCGCCAGCGGGCGGGTGAAGTAGGGCTCGCAAACGGTGCGCACCGCGGCTTCGAGTTCGTCCACGCGCGCGCTGGCCGGAATCCAGCCGGCGGCGATGTGCAGTTGCGCAATGCGCCGGTAGTCGCGCTCGAACATCGCCATGAAATTCTCGGCGAGCCAGAACTGGTCGCGCTCGGGCAGCGAGCCCATGATGCCGAAATCCAGCGCAATGAAGCGCGGGTTTTCGCGGCGCGTGGCGTCCACCCAGATGTTGCCGGGATGCGCATCGGCGTGGAAGAAGTTGTCGCGGAACACTTGAGTGTAGAACAGGCGCACGCCTTTTTCCGCGAGCGCGATGCGGTCAATGCCGGCGGCGTCAAGCGCGGCCAGGTCGTCTACCGGGATGCCGCGCACGCGCTCGAGTGTGAGCACCGATTCTTTCGACAGCGGCCAGAACACCTCGGGCACGACGAGATCGTCGCCCACGGCGAAATTGCGCAGCAGCAGCGACGCGTTCGCGCCTTCGCGCTGCAGGTCGAGCTCGTTGGTCAGCGTGGTTTCGATTTCGGCAACGATGTCGCGCGGGCGGATCTTGTCCGCGGCCGGATGCCAGCGCTGAGCGAGTTCGCCGAGCGCGCGCAGCAGGGCGACGTCGGCGGCGATCTGCTCGTGGATGCGCGGACGCAGGACTTTCACGACGACATCGCTTCCATTCGGCAACTGCGCGGCGTGCACTTGCGCGATGGACGCGGAGGCGAGCGGGGTCTCGTCGAAGGATTTATACAATGTCGCAACCGGTGCGCCGAGCGCGGCTTCGACCATCGCGCGCGCCTGTGCGCCCGGGAACGGCGGCACGCGATCCTGCAGCAGCGCCAACTCGTCGGCGATGTCGCCGGGCAGCAGGTCGCGACGCGTGGAGAGAATCTGCCCAGCCTTGACAAAGATCGGCCCGAGTTCGATCAACGCCAGGCGCAGGCGCGCGCCACGCGGAAGATTCGCGATGTTGGCGCGCGGCCGCGGCAGCAGCGGCCGCAGCCAGCGCAGCGGACGGTAGAGGTGCGTGCCTTCGACCAGATCGTCCAGCCGGTAGCGCACCAGGGTCGCGGCGATGCGCAGCAGGCGCGGGACTTGCCGCAGCGGCGTCATGCCGCGTCCTTGCTGCGTGCCAGCCGCTGCACGCGCGCATCGAGGCGATCGGCGCGCTCGCGCAAAGCATCGACCTCGTCGAGGAATTGTTCCATCTCGGCCGGCGCGATCAGGTCGCGGCTTTCCTCGCGCAGGAATTCAGCGGTGTCCTGCGCCAGCGCCTGCGCGCTTTCGCGCGCGTAGGCGAACGCGCCGTGGAATGCACGCGCCAGCGCGACGCCGGCGACATCGCCAAAGGTCTTGGCGAACGCTTCCTCGAAATCGGGACGGAATTCGCGCGCGATCTTTTCCAGCGTGCGCGCCAGCTGCGCATCGCCGGAAATCTCCACCTTGCCCGGTGGCAGCGGCGCGTCCTCACCGCGGCGCAGGGCGAAGGCGAGCAAGCTCGCGGGCGCGGCGCGCACGTTCAGATCGGCTGCCGATTCCCAATGCGGACCGACGCGCAATTTCCCGTCGTCCACCGCAATTGCGAGCGCGAGATTCAGGCCACGCAGTTCGATGCCGACGCGCCGGCCTTCGAGAGGCGCGAGCGTGGCGGCGATGTCCGGATCGAGCGCGAGCGCGCGATTCAATGCGCCTTCGAGCAAGGCGCCGAGACGAGTCAGCAGGGGATTGGGTTGGCGCGCGGCGTCGGTCACGCCGCGATTCTATCCGGTCTCGCGCTAGCTGGTCTCGCGCCTGGCGAGACGATCGCGGGTCAATTGCTGCGCCACCCTCGCCATGCCTTCGGCCAGGCTCACGCGCGGCGCGTAACCCAGGTCGCGGCGCGCGGCGGAAATGTCGAACCACAGCGCAGTGGACAGGCGATCGACGACGAAGCGTGTCAGCGGTGGCGTCTTCTGGATGCGCAGGGTGCCGTAGATGCCTTCGAAGGCGTTGGCCAGAAAGCGCATCGGCGCTTCCGGCAGGCGCCGCGTTTCCGGCGGGAAGCCGCCGGCATTGAGCCAGCCGTTGATCAGGTCTTCGTTGAAAACCGGCTCGCCCTGGCTGATGAAGTAGGTTTTCCCCGCCACGGCCGAACCCGGCGCGAGCCTGTCCAGCGCCAGCACGTGCGCCTCGGCGGCGTTGTCGATGTAAACGGTATCGATCTTCTTCGGCGTCTTGCCGATGAAACGCAATTTCCCGGTGCGGGCCTTGGCCAGCACGAGCGGCAGGAAAGTGGGATCGTCCGGACCCCACACGATCTGCGGACGCAGCACCACGGTGGCGAGCGGCGGTCCATTCGCCGCGAGCACGCGCTGTTCGGCCAGCGCCTTGGTGTGCGCGTAGGCGTTCATGAACGGCTGCGCATACGGCGTGGATTCGGTGATGCCTTCCTGATCGGTGCCGTTCTGCACCACGCTCGGGCTCGAGGTGAACACGAGTTTCGAAATTTCATTCAACTCGCACGCGGCCAGCACGTTGTCGGTGCCGCGCACGTTGGTTTCGTAGAACTCCTCGAGCGCGCCCCACGGCGCCATCTTGGCTGCGCAGTGCACGACCGCGTCCACGCCCTTGCTCGCCTCGAGCACGTTGTCGAGACCGGCGATGTCGCCCAGGCGCTGCTCGACGCCGAGCGCGTCCAGCGCCGGATGCCGATTGCGGCTGAGCGTGCGCAGGCTGTGCCCGGCCGCGGCGAGCTGCTTGCAGATCGCCAAGCCCAAGAACCCACCGCCGCCAGTTACGAGGATTTTCATGCGCGCGATTGTAGCCATTCTCGTGCCCGGCAACCGTGCTCGGTTCACATGCGGGAGTAAACTGAGCCTTTCCGGAGCATTTCATGCAACGTATTCTGGTCACCGGTACAAACCGCGGATTGGGTCTGGAATTCGTCCGCCAACTGCTCGCGCGCGGCGATCGCGTGATCGCCGCCTGCCGTCATCCCGGCAAGGCGCTGGCACTGACCGAACTCGCCGCCGCGCATCCGGGACACCTGCATATCCTGCCGCTGGACCTTGCCAACGAGCGCTCGATCGCGGAACTCGTGCGCGAAGCGACGACGCTCACCGATGCGCTCGACGCGCTGATCAACAATGCCGGCATGCTGGTATCCGGCGAGCGCTTCGGCGCGATCGCGCACAAGTCCCTGGCCGACAGTTTCGCCGCGAATGTGACCGGCCCAGTCCTGCTCACGCAGGCGCTGACGCCATTGCTGGAAAAGGGCCGGAATCCGCGCGTGATGAATTTGTCCTCACGGTTGGGCTCGCTCGCCGGAACACAGAGCTTTGGCACGCCGAGCTACGCGATGAGCAAAGCCGCGCTGAACATGGCCACACGCCAGCTTGCTGCCGCGCTGGCGCCGCGCGTGAGCGTGTTCTGCGTCAGTCCCGGTTGGGTGAAGACGGACATGGGCGGCGACAACGCACCGCTGTCCGCGCGCGATTCCGCGGCGGGACTGCTCACGGTGCTGGATTCCGCCACCGCCGCCACGGCGGGACATTTCTGCGATTACACGGGCAAGGAAATCGCCTGGTGAGTCGTGACGCGCGATGCGTCTGTCAGGAAATCCAATACACAGGCATTGAATCGTTCGATCGCGTCGAACGGCGTGCCGTGGCGCGAGCCTTCGATCACGACGAACTCCATTTGTGGAAAACGCGCGGCCTCGGCGCGCTTGTCGGCGAGCGGGGTGTAGTCGAATTCGGCGGCGAGAATCAGTACCGGGCAGGCGATGGCGTGGATGCGATCCAGCGCGCTCCAGCCGATCAGGGCGCGGATGGTGGCGAGGTAAGCGGCTTTGGGATTGGCGCCGACCACGTCGATGACGCGCTGGCGCTTGGGCGCCTGGTCCTCGTGCGGGAACAGGCGATCGGCGATTAGTTTGGCAGTGCGGCGCAGTCCGAGCAGATGCACCAGCATCACCTGCATGCGCGCTTCCAGCCATTTGCGCGGCGTGTCGGTGCGATAGTTGGCGAGCGCGTTGCACAGCACGAGTTTGTCCACGCGCGCCGGCTGCGCCAGCGCCATCTCCTGCGCGACCGCGCCGCCGAGCGAGAAGCCGAGCAGATGCGTGGATTCGATGCCGAGGGCGTCGAGCAGCGCCCACAGATCCACGGCGAATTGGGCGATGGAATACGGATCCGGCGGCTTGGCGCTGCGTCCGGAACCACGCAGGTCGGGCAGGATCAAGGTGAAGTGCCGGGCGAATTCCTCGCGCTGGAAGGCCCAGTCGTCGCCACTGGATCCCAAGCCGTGGATCATCAGCAACGGCGGACCGCTGCCTTCGCATTCATAATAAATTGACGCGCCGTTGACTTCCCGTGCAGGCATACTCGCCTCCATGAACATGAAAAGTATAATGGCGGTGCTCGTCGCGTTCGTCGCGTTTCCCGCGCCAGCCGCCGAAACCTGGACCGGCATCGCCTACCTCTCCGAAGGCGGCACGCCGGCCTACCAGGAAATTCATTACCTGCTTGGCGACGAGCGCCTCGTCGTCTACACCTGTCCCGATGGCAAACCTTTCGCGCGCAAGACGATCCACGAAGGCAGCGATGCGCAGGCGCCGGACTTTTCCCTGCTCGACGCACGCTGGGGCTATCGCGAAGGCGTGCGCGGCACGGATGCGTCGCGCGAGATTTTCGTGCAGCGCGCACCGGA
>DATIOA010000226.1:0-11623 GCA_035473575.1 Rudaea sp.
TCGGGCTCAAAGGTTTCGCCGGCGTGCGCAGTGCACGCGATGGCGCCGAGTGCGAGGAGGATCGAAAACTTCATCGCGGCACGATGCCGCAAGCGACGCGAATCGGGGCTGAACGAACCGCGTTTAGTTCAATTCCACGAACACACGACCTTGCCGCAGTTGCCCGCTTCCATCAGGTCGAAACCTTTCTGGAAATCGTCGATGTGCACCTGATGCGTGAGCACCTTCTGCAGCGGGAATCCGGTCAGCAGCATCTGCGTCATTTTGTACCAGGTCTCGTACATGCGCCGGCCGTAGATGCCCTGCAGGGTGAGGCCCTTGAAGATGACCTTGTCCCAGTCGATGCCGGCGCCGTTGGGCATGATGCCCAGCATCGCGACCTTGCCGCCGTGGTACATGCAGTCGAGCATGTCGTTGAACGCGCGCGGATTGCCCGACATCTCGAGGCCGATGTCGAACCCTTCCATGTGCAGGTCTTTCACGACTTCTTTCAGCGATTGCTTGGACACGTTGACCACGCGCGTGGCGCCCATGTCGGCGGCGAGTTTCAGGCGATAATCGTTGATGTCGGTGACCACGACATTGCGCGCGCCGACATGCTTGGCGATGCCGGCGGCGATGATGCCGATGGGACCGGCGCCGGTGATCAGCACGTCCTCGCCGATCAGGTCGAATTCCAGCGCGCAGTGCGCGGCGTTGCCGTAAGGATCGAAGAACGCGGCGAGTTCGGACGGAATCTGGTCGGGAATCGGCCACAGGTTCGAGGACGGCATCGCGATGTACTCGGCGAACGCGCCATTGCGATTGACGCCGATGCCGATGGTGTTCGGGCACAGGTGCTGCTTGCCGGCGCGGCAGTTGCGGCACACACCGCATACGATGTGGCCTTCGGCGGAAACGCGCTGTCCCAAAGCATACCCGCGCACGCCGGGTCCCATGTCGACGATGCGGCCGACGAATTCGTGGCCGATGACGAGGCCGGGCTTGATCACACGTTGCGACCATTCGTCCCACTTGTAGATGTGCAGGTCGGTGCCGCAGATCGCGGTCTTTTCGAGCTTGACCAGCACCTCGTTCGGGCCGATCTCCGGAACCGGCACCTGTTCCATCCAGATGCCCTTGGCGGCTTCGCGCTTGACCAGCGCCTTCATGGTGTTCGACATGGCTGTCTCCGATAGCCGGACAATTATAGGCCGGCCGGCAAGGCCGCGCCTTACAATCGCGGCATGACGATAGACACACGCCCGCCCGCGATTTTCCTGATGGGGCCGACCGCGTCGGGCAAGACTGCGCTGGCCTGCGCGCTGGCCGAGCGTTATCCGCTCGCCATCGTCAGCGTGGATTCGGCGCTGGTGTATCGCGGACTGGACATCGGTGCGGCGAAACCTGACGCGCACACGTTGCACAAGTATCCGCATCGGTTGATCGATATCCGCGATCCGGCGGAACCCTACTCGGCGGCGGAGTTCCGCGCCGACGCGCTGCGCGAAATGGATGCGATTGCCGCTTCGGGAAAAATCCCGTTGCTGGTCGGCGGCACGGGGCTGTATTTCCGCGCACTGCAATCCGGATTGTCGAGCCTGCCCGAGGCCGATGCGGCGTTACGCAAGAAATTGGCTGCGGAAGCGGATGCAATCGGTTGGACGGCCATGCATGCACGCCTGCGCGAACGCGATCCAGTCGCGGCGGAAAAAATCCGGCCCAGCGATGCGCAACGCATCCAGCGTGCGCTGGAGGTTATCGAACTGACCGGCAGGCCCCTGTCGGCGCAGCAGGGCGGGTTACCGGCGCCATTCGGGTATCGGGTGCTCAAGCTGGCGCTCGTTCCGGCCGATCGCGGCGCCTTGCACTTGCGCATAGTCGAGCGCATGGACGCGATGATTGCCGACGGTTTCCTCGACGAAGTCCGTGCCCTGCGCACGCGGGGTGACCTGCACACCGATTTGCCGGCCCTGCGTGCGGTCGGCTACCGGCAGGCCTGGCAGCATCTGGACGGCGAATTCGGTGCGGCGGAATTCCGCGACCGCGCGGTGTTCGCCACGCGCCAGCTCGCCAAGCGCCAGCTCACCTGGCTGCGCTCGGAGCTCGATGCGCGCACACTCGATCCGTTCGCACAGGGCCACATCGGGCAGGCGCGGGGCGCGGTCGCGGATTTCCTGGCCGGACCCGCGTCCTGACTGGCTTCAACTGCAGCAGGAAAACGCGTATACTTTCAGCATCTTGAATTGGGGTGTCCGGACCGCATGTAGTGTTTGGTCCGCGCCGTTTATCCGATTCGAATAATTATAATTTGTCGAAGGGAGAAGAACCATGTCCAAAGGTCAGTCGCTGCAAGACCCGTTTCTGAACGCCTTGCGCCGCGAGCGCATCCCGGTGTCGATCTACCTCGTGAACGGCATCAAGCTGCAGGGAACGGTGGAATCCTTCGACCAGTTCGTCGTGCTGTTGCGCAATACGGTCAGCCAGATGGTCTACAAGCACGCCATTTCCACCATCGTGCCGAGCCGCAACGTGCGCGTTGGTACCGAGCACGAAGACCAGGACCACGCCCACGCTGCGGCCGTCGGGGCCGAAGTCGTCGAGAGCTGAATTGTCGCAAACCTTGTTCGAACGCTCCCGCAAAGGCGAACGCGCGCTGCTGGTGCAGCCGCGGTGGGTGGGCGAGGACGATCCGGACGCGCTGGCCGAATTCCGCGAGCTGGCGCGCTCGGCCGGAGCCAGCGTGGTGGGCACGCTGAACGCGCGCATCGAACGGCCGAATCCGAAATTCTTCATTGGCAGCGGCAAGGCCGAGGAAGTCAAGGCGCTCAAGGATGCCGAGAACGCGGATCTGATTCTGGTCAATCACGCGCTTTCGCCGGTGCAGGAGCGCAACCTCGAGCAATTCACGCAATGCCGCGTGGTCGATCGTACTGGCCTCATCCTCGACATCTTCGCCCAGCGCGCGCGCTCGCACGAAGGCAAGTTGCAGGTGGAACTGGCGCAGCTCAAGCACATGTCCACGCGCCTGGTGCGAGGCTGGACGCACCTTGAGCGCCAGCGCGGAGGCGCGATCGGTCTGCGCGGTCCGGGCGAAACCCAGCTTGAACTCGACCGCCGCCTGCTCGCCGCACGCGTCAAACAGCTCGGCCAGCGCCTCGAAAAAGTCGAAACGCAACGCAGCACCGCGCGGCGCGCGCGCGAGCGCAACGCGCTGCCGCTGGTGTCGCTGGTCGGTTACACGAACGCCGGCAAGTCCACCTTGTTCAATGCACTGACCGGTGCCGGCGTGTATGCGGCGGACAAGCTGTTCGCAACGCTCGATCCGACCCTGCGCCGCATCGACGGCCTGAATTGCGGGCCATTCGTGCTCGCCGATACGGTCGGATTCATCCGCGACCTGCCGCACGATCTCGTCGCCGCGTTCAAGTCGACGCTGGCGGAGACGCGCGACGCGGATCTGCTCCTGCATGTCGTGGATTGCGCCGATCCGGAGCGCGACCGGCGCATCGAGGAAGTCGAACGCGTGCTCGCTGAAATCGGCGCGCAGGACGTGCCGCAGATTCTCGTGTTCAACAAATTGGATAAATTGGCCAACGGCGAGGGGATGCCCGCGCCGCGTGCGGAAGTCCTGGATGGTGGCCGCCTGCCGCGCGTGTGGGTGTCGGCGACACACGCGATCGGACTCGACCTGCTGCGCGACACGATCGCGCGTGCCCTGCAAGTCGAGCGCGTGCATCGCTGGCTGCATCTGCCGGTCGACGCCGGACGCCTGCGCGCGCGCCTGTTCGCCCAGGGACTTGTCGCGAACGAACGCCACGCCGACGACGGTTGGGAAATCGAGATCGACGCGCCGCGTGCGCTGCTCGAACCCTTGTTCGGTTTGCCCGAAGGCGAGGGCGAGTGGCTGCGGACACAACTTGCCGCTGCGAATGCGGCTTCCTACAATCCCGCGACAACGACTGTTTGAGATAACCATGGCCTGGAACGAACCCGGTGGCGGCAAGCGCGATCCCTGGCAAGGCAAGCCACCCGATGTGGACGCGTTGCTCAAACGCTTGCGCGATGGTTTCAATCGCCTGTTCCGCGGCGGCGGCAGCGGTATTGGCGGCAGTGGAATTGGCGGCGGCTCCGGCGGCATCGCCCTGATCGTGCTGGCGCTGGTCGTCGGCTGGCTGGCGCTGGATTCGTGGACGGTGATCGATGCGCGCCAGATCGGCGTGGTGCTGCGCTTCGGCCAGTTCAATCGGGTGATGACCAGCGGGTTGAATCTGAAATGGCCATCTCCGGTCGAGCGCGTGATCCGCGTGGATGCGACCAATGTGCGCTCGGTGTCCGATGAGGTGCGCATGCTGACCAAGGACGAAAACATTGTGTTGGTCGACTTCAACGTGCAGTACCAGGTCACCGACGCGGAGAAATACCTGTTCGCCGCCAACCAGCCGGACGAAACGCTGAAGCAGGCCGCGGAAAGCGCGGTGCGCCAGGTGATCGGACGCAGCGCGATGGATACGATTCTTTCCGGTCACGGCTCCGAAGTCGTCGGCGAAACCAAGAAGCTGTTGCAGCAGACGCTCGACGGCTACGGCGTCGGCCTGTTCGTCACCGAGATCAACTTCCAGAAAATCCTGCCGCCGCCGGAAGTGAAAGAAGCGTTTGACGACGCCAACAACGCCGGCAACAACCAGCAGCAATTCGTCAACGAAGCGCAGGGCTACGCGGCGAAAGTGGTGCCGCTGGCGCGCGGCGAGGCGGCGCGCATCCGCGCCGGCGCCGAAGGCTACAAGGCCGCGCAGATCGCAGTCGCGACCGGCGACACTCAGCGCTTCACGCTGATCGACGCGCAGTACAAGGCCGCGCCGGAAGTCACGCGCAAGCGCCTGTACCTGGAGACGATGCAGACCGTGCTCGGCAGCAGCACGAAGATCATCGACACCGGCAACGGCAAGAATCTGATCTATCTGCCTCTCGACAAGCTCAAATCCGGGCTCGATGCGGCCACGGCCGCCGCCGCGGCAGCCACGACGGGCGATGCGAAGAAGACGAGCAAGGAGGCCAGCCAATGAAACTCCTGCCCCCCATCATCGCCTTGCTGCTGGTCGTGCTGATCGCCAACAGCGCGTTCATCGTGCCGGCAGGGCAGAGCGCGCTGGTGTTGCAGTTCGGCCGCATCGAAGGCAGCGGAAATACGGCCGTCGACTACAAGCCGGGCCTGCACTTCAAGTTGCCGCTGGTGCAGCAGGTGGTGCGCTACGATCGCCGCATCCTCAATCTGGAAGCGCAACCGGAGCGGTATTTCACCTCCGAGAAGAAGGCGGTCAACGTCGACTTTTACGTGAAGTGGCGCATCTCCGACCCGGCGGCGTACTACCGTTCGTTCGGGGCGGACGAAACACAGACGCTGGCGAACCAGCGCGTCGCGCCGATCATCAAGGACGCGCTGCGTTTCGAGTTCACCGCGCGCACGCTCAACGACCTGATCGCGAACGCGCGCTCGGACATCACCGAAAACGTGCGCAAGCAGGCCAACGAAGCGACCGAGGGCAAGCTCGGCATCCGCGTGGTCGATGTGCGCATCAAGCGCATCGAGTTCCCGGACGAGGTACTCGCCTCGGTCTACAAGCGCATGAGCGCCGAGCGCAACCGGCTGGCGAACGAGCAGCGTTCCAATGGCCAGGAGGAAGCGGCCAAGATCGAGGCCGACGCCGATCGTCAGGTGCAGGTGATCAAGGCCGAGGCCGAGCGCGACGCGCAGGAAGCCCGCGGCGAAGGCGACGCCAAGGCCGCCGAAATCTATGCGGCCGCGTATGCGAAGGACGCGGATTTCTATGCGTTCTACCGCAGCCTCCAGGCTTACCGCGAGGCGTTCAAGGAAGGCGGCGTGATCGTGGTCGATCCGAAGTCCGAGTTCATGCGCTATTTCGACGCCAGCAAGAGCGAGTCCAAGTAGCGGGCGATGCCGCACATATTCGCCGCCGCGTTGTGCCTGGTGCTGGTGCTCGAAGGCTTGTTCCTGTTCGCGGCGCCGCAGGCGTGGCAGCGCATGGCCGAGCAGATGCGCCGACTCGATCCGCGCCAATTGCGCCTGATCGGCGGGATCATGGTCGCAGTCGGATTGCTCGTGCTGAAGCTGGTTGTCTGAACCGTTCCTGTGGCGCGCGCCGCGATGGCGCCCCGCGCTGCGGCTTTTCGGGTATGATTGCGCGCCTTCACGGCGGCCCATCCCGCGCCGCCGCGATGTTTCCCTTCCGGAGGTTTTCATGATTTTGCGTGGCATCTTGATGGCGGCAGCGACGCTGGCCGCGGGCGCGGCATTCGCGCAAAACGGTGGTTCGACGGCTGCGGCCAGCCAGGCACAGGCGCAGCAGCAAACGCCGCCCGCGCCGCTCACCGCGGCGGACAAGCCAAACCTGTCGTACGCGATCGGTTACCAGATCGGCTCGGATTTCGTCGAACGCAAGATCGACATCGATCTCAACGCCGTGATTCGTGCGATCCAGGACGGCTATGCCAAGCATGCGCCGACCGTCAGCGAAGACAAGATGCACGACCTGCTCGCGCGCATGCAGTACCAGATGTACACCAAGGCCAAGGGCGAGTTCGACAAGCTCGCTTCCGAGAACAAGGCCAAGAGCGACAAATTCCTCGCCGACAACAAGTCCAAGACCGGCATCAAGGTGTTGCCGTCCGGCGTGCAGTACCGCGTGATCGAAGAGGGTACCGGCACCCAGCATCCGACCGTCAACAGCGAAGTCACCGTGCATTACCGCGGTTCGCTGATGAGCGGACTGGAATTCGACAGTTCCTTCGCGCGCGGCGAACCGGTGCACTTCAAGGTCGGCGACGTGATCAAGGGTTGGCAGGACGTGCTGCCGCTGATGCGCGTGGGCGACCACTGGCAGATCTTCGTGCCGGCGGCGCTGGCCTATGGCGAACGCGGCCAGCCGCCGCGCATCGGCCCGAACGAGGCGCTGGTGTTCGAGCTCAAGCTCATCGCGGTCAAGTAATCGCCTGCCACAACCGCCGCAACGAAAACGCCGCGCTCGACGCGGCGTTTTCCTTTTCGGGTGGGTCGCTTCAGGGCGTGGCGACCGCTTGCGCCGCGAATCGGGCGATGAAATCGGCAGCGGGTTCTGGCCGGCCCAGGTAATAGCCCTGACCGAAGTCGCAACCCATCTCGATCAGCAGGCGCTGCGTGGCGGCATCCTCGATGCCTTCTGCCGTCGTCACCAGGCCGAGATTGTGCGCGAACTGGATGATGGATTCGACGAGCCTGGCCACGCGCGCATCGCTGGCGATCGAGGCGACCAGGGAACGGTCGATCTTCAATTCGGTGGCGGGGAATTTGCGCAGATAGGTAATCGAGGCATAGCCGACGCCGAAATCGTCGATCGCCACGCGCATGCCGTGATCGCGCAAGCGGCGCAGCGCGTGCACGGCCAGGTCCAGATCCCGTGCCAGCGCGGTTTCGGTGACTTCAGCGACGATCGTGGTCGGCGCCATGCCCCAGATGTTCAGCGCATCCAGCAGCTGTTCCACGACGCCGCCGCGCGAGAGCGCCTGCGGCGACAGATTGATCGCCAGCACGAAGTCCGGGGTGCGCGGCATTGTCGAGGCATGCCTGAGCGTTGAATGGATGCTCCAGCGCGTCAGCGCGGATATCAGGTGATTCTGCTCGGCGAACGTCACGAAATCGTCCGGCTGTACCGGCCGCTGGGTACGGCTGGTCCAACGCGCCAGGGATTCGACGCCGACGATGCGCTGCTCGGCAAGGTGCCATAGCGGCTGGAAGTAGGTGACCAGTCGGTTGGCCGTGATGCTGTCGCGCAAATCGTGGTAATCGATCAGCGCGCGTGCGCTGGTCGGATCGTGGAAGGCATATTGGTCGCCGCGCCGCTGGGCGTCGTCCGCAGCCGTCTGCGCGTTGCGCCACAGCGCGTCCGCGTCGATGCCATCTTCCGGAAACAACGCCACGCCCATGGCCACGCGCGTCTGCCACGGCGGGACATCGCCGGCGACGACGTGCGGCTGTTCGAAGACAGCCGCGAGTTTGGCGATCGCGATCAGCATGTGGTTGCGGTTGTGCAGCCCCGGCAGCACCGCGACGAAGGTCTCGTCGCCCGACTGCAGCACGATGTCCGCCGGACGCAGCGCATCGCCGATGAGTTTTCCGATGTGCGTTTCGGCCTGTTCGCCGCAAGCGCTGCCGAAGCGCAGGGCGATCAGGCGCAGGTCGAAGATGCGCATCGCCATGACGGCAAACCCGCGCGTGCCGCCCGCGTCGATCTGGCGCTGGATCGCCGCGTGGATTGCCGCGCGGTTCAGCATGGTCGCGACGTCCGTGTCATGTGGCGGTGAGGAACCCTGCCGTGTCGATGGCGTATTCGTCGATCGCGAGCGCACGCTGGATTTCGATGCGCTCGCCGTCGCCGGGCTGATTCAGCAGGTCCAACACGCGAAAATTCTCCAACGGTTGTTTCTCGGGGGTGCTGATCAGCAGCACGGTTGGACGCAGCCTGCGCACCTGGTTCTGCTCCATCACCACAGCCACTTCGCCGCTGTTGAGCTCGACGCGCGATCCGGTCGGGTACACGCCCAGGCAGACCTGGAACTGCTCGACCAGTTCGGCTTGGAACAGCGTGTCGCGGCCGCGGTAGATTTCCTGCAAGGCCTTGTGCCGCGAAACGGCCGCCCGGTAGGGACGCACGCTGCACATCGCGTCGTAGGCATCGATGATCGCGAGCATGCGCCCGGCCATCGGAATCGTGTTGCCGGTCAGGTGATCCGGATAACCGCTGCCGTCGAAGCGTTCGTGATGCGTGCGCACGACATCCAGCACATCCGGATCGTTGATGCCGCCGGACTTGACGATGTCGAGGCTGTGCGCGACGTGGGTGCGGACCACTTCGATTTCCTTCAACCGCAGCGATCCCGGGCGGTGCAGGATTTCCTCGGGCAGGCGCGTTTTGCCGATGTCCATCAGCAGCCCGCCGGTAGCCAGGCTCAGGATGGTGTCTTCCGGCAGGCCGAGGTGGCGGCCGAATGCAGCCGCCAGAGCGCCGCAGCCGATCGCGTGGCTGTAGGTGTAGTGATCGTGCTTGCGCATGCCCTCGAGGAACAGGAAAGCGTCCGCACTGCGCAGCACGCTGGCGACCAGCGGGCGCACCACCTGTTCCACGTATTCGACGGACAGCTCGCGGCCGCTGGCAATGTCGTCGTAAATCCGGTCGAGCAGTTCGCTCGTCGCCTGCAATGCCGCCCGCGCTCGCGGCAATTCCTCCTGAACGCCGATCTTGTCCGCATAGGTCGTGGCGCGGCGGAATGCCGATTCGCGGCGGTCGCCGCGCGCCAGGGTCAGCAGCCGGCGGCGGCTCAGCGCCAATTCGCGGCGCCGGTCGATGTACACGAACTTGCACAGCTCGCGCAGGGCGCGCACGTCGTCCTCGCTGCGCACTTCAATGCCCTGCAGCGGGAATTGCGTTTCCTCCCAGGGCCGGTCGAGCCCGCAAACGAACATGCCGACGGCGAGGTCGGTGGTGTCGATGCGGATTTGTTCGAGTTCGGTGGTCACAAGTCCCCTGCCGCCACCCCGCCAAAGCCCTGCGGCAGTTTAGGCCTCATTTCGCGGCGTGCCAATGCAGGAAGGCACCCCCCCAACGCGCCATGTGGCCGGTGCGCACGGGTTCCACAGCCTCATTCCGGCACGGCGTAAATGCCCAGGGCGCCCAGTTCTTCCAGCGCGCGTTCCATGTCGAGTTTGATCCGGTTCATCAGGCGCATCGCTGGCATGCTGTTGGGCACCGCGCCGCCGGCTTTGTCGAACATGACGGCGTCGGCGTCGGGGACGAACTGGGCCAGGTACACGTAGCCGCGGGCGAGGGATTCCTTGAGCGCGGTGTGCTCGGGCTCCAGATGCTGGAGTAACATGACGATGGCGTCGCGGATCTGCGCTTTGGAATGCGGCAGCAGCGATTCGGGTACGCCGTGCAGCCCCGGTTGCACCTGCGCCAGCACGCGGCCGTAGTCGGTCACCACTTTGGTCGCCAGTGCCAGCATCGCGTCGTCGCCGTGAAAGCAACGGCGAATCTAGCAAGAATGAGCGTTTATTCCCATAGCACCCCATGTTCTTTCCCCCGGTAGCGAACAAACCCGTGCTCAGCCCCTGCATCGGCGTGTGCGAATTGAATGACGCCGGCTACTGCATCGGTTGCCATCGCAGCGGCGAGGAAATCGCGCGCTGGCTGCAATTGACCGATGCGCAGCGGCTGCACCTGATGAACGACGTGCTGCCACGGCGTGCCGGGGCGGATGAGGAGACCGCATGAGCGCCGTGCCGGAAATCGCCATGCGTGACCTCGACGCCCGCGTGCGCCGCGCGGTACGCGCGCTCGCCGATCCGCCGTCGGGGCCGGGCTGGAATCACGCCGAGATCGCCGACCTGCTCGGTCCTGGCCCGCGTCGGGCCGCCGCGGTGCTGGTGGCGACGGTCGCGCGCGCGGATGGGCCTTCGATCCTGTTCACGCGGCGCAACGAGCATCTGGCCCAGCACGCGGGCCAGGTGAGTTTTCCCGGCGGCGGCATCGAATCCGCGGATGCGGACAGTGTCGCCGCGGCCCTGCGCGAAACGCGCGAGGAGGTCGGCATCGACGCCTCGCTGGTGCGCCCGTTCGGATACCTCGATTGTTTCGAGACGATCAGCGGCTATTGCGTCACGCCGGTCGTCGCGCACATCGACCCCGGTTACCGCGCCACGCCTGATCCGCGCGAAGTCGCCGACGTATTCGAGGCGCCGCTCGCGTTCTTCCTCGATCCGTCCAACCTGCGCCAGCGCCGCTTCGACTGGCGCGGCAAGACGCGCGAGGTCTGGGAATTCGCCTACGACGGCCGCATCATCTGGGGCGCGACCGCGGCGATGTTGCTGAGCCTCGTGCGCCGAATCGAGGCAACGCCATGAAACTTTCCACATTGATCGATGCGCAGGCCCTGGCAGCGCGCATTCGTAACGGCGACGTACTCGTCGTGGATTGTCGTTTCGAACTGTCCGATCCCCTGCGCGCGGCTCGCGATCATGCACAGGGGCATATTCCCGGTGCGGTGTACGCGAACCTCGATCAAGATCTCTCGGATTTGTCCAAACAAAGCCTGGGCCGCCACCCTTTGCCCGATGCCGCCGCGTTTTCGGCCACGTTGTCGCGCTGGGGCTGGACGCCTGACACGCCGGTCGTCGCCTGCGACGCCGCAAACGGCGCCCTGGCCGCGGCGCGGCTGTGGTGGATGCTGCGCCTCGTCGGCGCGCACGAGGCGGCCGTGCTCGACGGCGGCATCGCGGCATGGACGCGAGGCGGATTCGCGCTGGATGCAAACGCCGTGCGGTGTGAGCCCACCTGCGTCGACCTGGACTTCGACTCCGCGCAGATCGTCTACACCGATGCGCTGGTCGCCGCGATGAAGGACGCGCGCACCTTGCTCGTCGACGCGCGCGCCGCGCCGCGCTACCGCGGCGAGAACGAAACGCTGGACACGGTGGCGGGGCACATTCCCGGCGCGGTGAACCGGCCATTTGCGGACAACCTCGCCGCCGATGGTCGCTTCAAGCCGGCTGCGCAGTTGCGTGCGGAGTTCGTCGACCTGCTCGGCTCGCACC
>DATIOA010000227.1:0-3297 GCA_035473575.1 Rudaea sp.
GCAACGCACATCGCCAGCCATTTCGCCGCACAGGGTGACCGGCTTTTTCGCGCGCGTGGCGGTGGCGATGATCTGCGCGAGCAGCTTGAGCACGGCCGGATGCAGCGAATCGTACAAATCGCCGAGCGCGTCGTTGTTGCGATCCACGGCAAGCAGGTATTGGGTCAGGTCGTTGGTGCCGATGGCGATGAAATCCACATGCCGAATTATCGTGGGCAATGCGATCGCTGCGGCAGGAACCTCGATCATGGCGCCGAGTTCGTAGTGGTCGGCGATTTCGTGTCCGCTGCTGCGCAGCTCGCGCGCGCAAGACTCGATCAGGCCGTGCACCTCGCCGATCTCCCCGGCGCTGGTAACCATCGGCACGAGGATGCGCACCGGTCCGAACGCGGACGCGCGCAGGATCGCGCGCAATTGCGCGGCGAACACGGCCGGACGACGCAACGCGAGGCGAACGCCGCGCACGCCGAGCGCGGGATTCGGCTCGGCCGCGAGCACAAGACCCGTGGCGTCG
This sequence comes from Rudaea sp., assembly GCA_035473575.1. GTDB lineage: Bacteria > Pseudomonadota > Gammaproteobacteria > Xanthomonadales > Rhodanobacteraceae > Rudaea. The sequence goes on from DATIOA010000227.1 coordinate 515, forward strand.
GCCTTGTCGGCGCCCAGATCCAGCGTGCGGATCGTCACCGTCGCGCCGCCCATGGCCAGCACGACATTGCGGTAGGCGGCGAATTGTTCTTCCTCGTCGGGCAGCTCGCGGCGCTGCAGGAAAAGGAATTCGGTGCGGTACAGGCCCACGCCCTCGGCGCCGCAGGCGCGCGCCTGTGCGAGGTCGGCGGGCATCTCGGCATTCGCGAACAAGTGGATATGTATACCATCGCTGGTGAGCGACGGCGAGTGCTTGAAACGCGCGAGCGCATCCAGACTGCGCACTTGTTCGCGCTGGAACTGGCGGTAGCGGGTTAGGTCCTGCGCGGTCGGGTGCGCGACAATCTCGCCGGAGCCGCCGTCAATGAGCAGCAGATCGTCATCGGCGATGCGTTCCAGCGCCTCGCGCGCGCTGACCACCATCGGCAGGCGCAGGCTGCGCGCCAGGATCGCGCTGTGCGACAGCGGACTGCCGCCGGTGGTGACGAGGCCGAGCACGCCGTGCTCGGTCAGGTGCGCGACTTCCGCCGGCGCGACCGTGTCGCCGACGAGGATGGTGCCCACGCGCGAGGCGATCTGGCGCTCGGCCGGCGTGGTGTCGCGGTTGAGCACAGCCTGCACGCGGCCGATGACGTGGTCGATGTCTTCGCGGCGGCTGCGGAAATAAGGATCGTCGATGGCGTCGAACGCGGCAGCGAGGCGGTCGCGCTGCATCTTCAGCGCGAGGCCCGCTCGGTAGCGGCCCTTGCGGATCAGCGCGTAAAGGCCTTCGGTGAGTTCCGGATCGTCGAGGATGAGACTATGCGCGTCGATGAATTCGCCGACCTCGCGCGCCAGCGCGCCATGCAGTTTTTCGCGCAGCGCATTGAGTTCGTTGCGTGCCGTATCGAGTGCTAGGCGCAGGCGTTCGACTTCCGGTTCGATTTCCGTTTCGGTGAGCGGACGCTCGTCGACGCGGATCTGGCTCGGCTGCACCAGGCGCGCACGTCCCAGTGCCATCCCGCGTGCGGCAGAAGTCCCCGAAATGACAAAGCGGCTGCTCATGCACCCTCTTCGAATTTGCGCGCGAACAAGTCCGCCATCGCGTCCAGCGCGGCGCATTCGTCCGGTCCGTCCGCGCGCAGCGTGATGGTCTGGCCGATGCCGGCGGCAAGCATCATCACGCCCATGATGCTTTTCGCGTTGATCTCGCGGCCGCGGTGAATGAGCCACGCATTGCTCTTGAAGCCCTGCAGCAGTTGCACGAGCTTGGCCGAGGCGCGCGCGTGCAGGCCGAGTTTGTTGGTGATGGTCACTTCCTTTTCAACCATGTTCGACGATTCCCGCACGTCCGCCGTTCGCTGCGGTCTGCGCCAGTTCGGTCAGTGCCTGTTCCGGATAGTTGAGCGTGCGCAGCAGCATCGGCAGGTTCAAACCGGAGACGCGGCGCACGTCGAGTCCCAGTTCCGTCAGGTGCTGTGCGACATTGCTGGGCGTGGCACCGTAGACGTCGGTGAGCACCAGCACGCCTTCGCCGGAATCGAGTTTGCGCACGCGCGCTGCGGCATCGCGCAGCGCGGCATCCACGTCGCTGCCGGGCGGAATCGCCAGCGCCTCCAGCATCAGCGGCATGCGGCCGAGGATGTGCCGCGCGGTGGCGATCAGCGCGTCGCCCATCGCCTCGTGGGTGAGCAAAAGTATACCGACGCTCATTCCAGCTCCCGATGGAACGTCAGCACTTGTTCGCGCGCGGCGCGGAAATGCGCAGCGAGCAGTTCGGCCAGATACACCGAGCGGTGGCGCCCGCCGGTGCAGCCGATGCAGATGGTCACGTAGGAACGGTTTTCCGATTCGAAGCGCGGCAGCCACACGTCGAGGAAATCGCGCACCTGGGCGAAGTACTTGCCGACTTCGGGCTTGCCCTCGAACCAGGCGCGCACCGCGGCGTCGCGCCCGGAGAGTGGTCGCAGCGCTGCTTCCCAATGCGGATTCGGCAGGCAGCGCGCGTCGAACACGAAGTCCGCGTCCGCCGGTACGCCGCGCTTGTAGGCGAAGGATTCGAACAGCAGCGACAGCGGCCCGCCGGCCATGCCGAGTTCCGTGGCGATCAGGCGGCGCAACTGGTGCACGTTCATTTCGCTGGAATCGACCACGCGCTCGGCGATGGCCACGACCGGTTTGAGCAGCTTGCGCTCGCGCGCGATCGCGTCGCCGAGCGACGTCCCTTCGCCGGTCAGCGGATGGCGCCGGCGCGTATCCGAATAACGCTTGAGCAGCACCTCGTCGCGCGCATCCAGGAAGATCAGGCGGTACTCGATGCCGCGTTGGGCGAGGTCGGCCAGGATCGCCGGCAACTGGTTAAGGTCCTGCGGCCGGTTGCGCACGTCGATGCCGACCGCGAGGCGCGGATGCACGCCTGCGCGCATGGCCTCGTCGACGAAGGCCGGCAACAGCGCGCCGGGCAAGTTGTCGACACAGTAATAATCCAGATCCTCCAGCGCGCGCAACGCGATGGTCTTGCCCGAACCCGACATGCCGCTGACGATGATCAGGCGGGTGGAGGGTGGCGTTGCCGAATTGTCGGAGCTGGAGGCCATTGGTGAATGCTAACAAAACGTGGTCAGGTTCACTTTCCGACATCATCACGCCCCTGTTTTCTACAAACAACCTCGTCGTTTCCCAACGTCTGCTGACGACGTGGCGCCAAATGCTTCAAGCAGACCCGCCTTCTCCGTCTCGACTTGCTCGATATTCCACACCATTGCTCGGCGCGCGCATCTGCCCTGCAAAACGCATCCAGAGCCG
>DATIOA010000228.1:0-5956 GCA_035473575.1 Rudaea sp.
CGGATGTCGTGATGGCTCATGGCAGCTTCCGGATCGGGAAAAGTCGCCTATCTTGCCAGATTTCACCGCGATCTCATTGCTTGAGATGCGCCGCGGATAGCGTCGTAGCGTCATCCGGAGGACAATTCCGCCATGCCGCTCGATAACTTCCATCCTGCCGTCGCGGCGTGGTTCCGCGGCGCGTTCGCGGCGCCGACGCCGGCGCAGCAGCGCGCCTGGCCGGCGATCCAATCCGGCAGACACGCGCTGATCGCCGCGCCGACCGGATCGGGCAAGACCCTGGCCGCCTTCCTCGCCGCCATCGACGCGCTCGTGCGCGACGGCGTGGCCGGAAACCTCGCCGACGAGACCCGCATCGTCTACGTCTCGCCACTCAAGGCGCTGTCGAACGACGTGCGCATCAACCTGGAAGCGCCGCTCGCCGGCATCCGCGACAAGTTGTTCGAGATGGGCCTGCCCGACGTGGAAATCCGCGGCAGCGTACGCACCGGCGACACGCCGCAGAGCGAACGCGACGCGATGAAGCGACGCCCGCCGCATATTGTGGTCACGACGCCGGAATCGCTGTACATCCTGCTGGGTTCGGAGTCGGGACGCGCGATGCTGGCTTCAACGCGCAGCGTGATCGTCGACGAAATCCACGCGCTCGCACCGAGCAAGCGCGGCGCGCATCTGGCGCTGTCGCTGGAGCGTCTCGAAGCGCTGTGCGGACGGCCATTGGTGCGCATCGGTTTGTCTGCGACACAGAAGCCCATCGATGAGGTTGCCCGATTCCTGTTGGGCGCGCATGCCACAGAACGATGCGAAATCGTCGACGTCGGCCACACGCGCGATCGCGACCTGGCCATCGAGCTGCCGTCCTCGCCCTTGTCCGCAGTGATGTCCGGCGATGTGTGGACGCAGGTTTACGCGCGGCTCGCCGAATTGATCGAGCAACATCGCACCACGCTCGTCTTCGTCAACACGCGACGCATGGCCGAACGCGTGGCGCGTCACCTGTCCGAGCTGCTCGGCAAGGATGCCGTCACTTCGCATCATGGTTCGCTGGCACGCGAGCAGCGTCTGGCCGCCGAACAGCGCTTGAAGCGCGGCGAACTGCGCGCGCTGGTCGCCACCGCCTCGCTAGAGCTCGGCATCGACATCGGCGACGTGGACCTCGTCTGCCAACTCGCCTCGCCACGTGCGATCGCGACGTTCCTGCAACGCGCCGGCCGCGCCAATCATGCCGTCGACGGCATGCCGAAGGCGCGGTTGTTCCCGACCTCGCGCGACGACCTGGTCGAATGCGCGGCCCTCCTCGACGCGGTGCGTCGCGGCGAATTGGACACGCTGCACGTCGAGAAGAACGCGCTCGACGTCCTTGCCCAGCAAATCGTCGCAGAAGTGGCCTGCCGTGAATGGAACGAAGGCGAACTGTTCGCGCTGATCGGACGCGCTTATCCGTATGCGGAAACCTCGCGCGACGCGTTCCGGGAAATCCTGCGCATGCTCGCCGACGGCTACACGACGCGGCGCGGACCGCGCGGCGCCTACCTGCATCGCGACGCGGTCAACGGCGTGTTGCGCGCGCGGCGCGGCGCGCGCCTGACCGCGATCACTTCCGGCGGCGCGATTCCCGACACTGCCGACTACGAAGTCGTACTGGAGCCGCAGGCTCAGCGCGTCGGCAGCGTGCACGAGGATTTCGCGGTCGAATCCATGGCCGGCGACATTTTCCAGCTCGGCAACACGGCCTATCGCATCCTGCGCGTGGAGCGCGGCACGGTGCGCGTGGAAGACGCGCAAGGCGCGCCGCCCACCATACCGTTCTGGCTCGGCGAGGCGCCGGGGCGCAGCGACGAGCTATCCTTCGCGGTGTCGCGCCTGCGCGAGGAAATTTCCGTGCAATTGGAAAATGGCGCAGCGCCTGCGGAAAATTGGCTGCGCCACGACATCGGCCTGCGCGAATCCGCCGCGCGCCAGATCGTGGATTACCTCGGCGGCGCCAAGGCCGCGTTCGGCATGTTGCCGACGCAGTCGGAACTGGCGATGGAACGTTTCTTCGACGAATCCGGCGGCACCCAGCTCGTGATCCACTCGCCGTTCGGCAGCCGCGTCAATCGCGCCTGGGGCCTGGCGCTGCGCAAGCGCTTCTGCCGCACCTTCAATTTCGAATTGCAGGCGGCGGCGACCGAGGACGCGATCATCCTGTCGTTGTCGACCAGCCACAGTTTTCCGCTCGAAGAAGTTACGCGTTACCTGCATTCCAGCTCGGTGCGCCATGTGCTGGTACAAGCCTTGCTCGACGCACCGATGTTCGGCGTGCGCTGGCGCTGGAACGCCGCGACCGCGCTCGCCCTGCCGCGCTTCGTTGGTGGAACGAAAGTGCCGCCGCAGTTGCAACGCATGAAGTCCGAGGACCTGCTCGCTGCGGTTTTCCCCGATCAGGTCGCGTGTCTGGAGAACATTGTCGGCGAGCGCCAGATTCCGGATCATCCGCTGGTCGCGCAGACCTTGCACGATTGCCTGCACGCGGCGATGGACATCGAAAGCCTGGAAGCGTTGCTGCGCCGGCTCGAAAGCGGTGAGATTCGTTTCGTGTGCCGCGACTTGACCGCGCCCTCGCCGCTCGCCGCCGAGGTTCTGGGCGCGCGGCCCTATGCCTTCCTCGACGACGCGCCGCTGGAAGAGCGCCGCACCCAGGCGGTGATGTCGCGGCGCTGGGGCGACATCGAATCGACGCAGGATTTCGGCGCGCTCGACGCGGAAGCAATTACTGCGGTTCGCGAGGAAGCCTGGCCCGAAGCGCGCAGTGCCGACGAGTTGCATGAAGCATTGATGGGACTTGGCTTCCTGACCGAAACCGACATGGCGCGCAATCCGAGGTGGTCCACGCTGTTCGATGCGCTGATCGTGCAGCGGCGGGCGACGCGCTTGGCGAACTTGTGCATCCCTGCCGAGCGGCTGCCGCAATTCCAAACGATCTTCGCTGGCGCTGCGTTCGATCCGCCAATTTCCGCTCCGGCAGAATTTGCCGAACGCGACTGGACGCGCGAAACCGCGCTGGCCGATATCCTGCGCGCGCGCCTGACCGGACTCGGTCCGCTGCAGGCCGCGCAGCTCGCCGCGACGATAAATCTTCCACAGGTGGAAATCGATACCGCCCTGCTTGCGCTGGAGCGCGAAGGCACGGTGATGCAAGGACATTTCACGCCCGGCACCGCCGAAACCGAATGGTGTGAGAGGCATTTGCTTGCACGAATTCACCGCTACACCGTGCAGCGCCTGCGCCGCGAGATCGAGCCGGTCGAGCCGCGCGATTTCATGCGCTTCCTGTTCAATTGGCAGAAGGTATCCTCTGGCGCGCGCGTCGAAGGCCCAGATGCTCTCGCGGCCGTGCTCGCACAACTGGAAGGCTTCGAGGCGTCGGCAGTGGCGTGGGAGTCGGAAATTCTTCCCACGCGTGTGGCCAGTTACGAAATTTCCTGGCTCGACGATCTGTGCCTCGCCGGGCGCATCGTGTGGTCGCGACTGCGCCTGAAGACATCTTCAAGCGCCGAACATGGCTCCGGCCCCGTGCGTGCAACGCCCATTGTTTTGCTGCAACGGCGCAACCTGCCGAACTGGAACACGCTTGGCGCAAAAGTGGATGCTGCCGACACCACGCTCTCCTCGCGCGCGCAGAAAACCCTGGATTTCCTGCGCGATCACGGCGCGTCGTTCTTCGACGAACTGCTGGCGGGCACGCAACTGCTGCATGTCGAACTGGAAGAAGCGCTGGCCGAACTCGTGGCGGCCGGACAGATCAATTCCGACAGTTTTGCCGGACTGCGCGCACTGCTGGTGCCGCAATCCAAACGTCCGTCGCCGAGCCGGCGCCGTGGTCGCCGCACTGCCTTGCTCGGTATTGCCGATGCCGGTCGCTGGTCGCCGCTGCGACGTGGTACGACGGTTGACGATTCCACAAAGCAACAACATACCAATGTGGAAACAGTCGAACTCGCCGCGCGCATCCTGCTGCGCCGCTACGGCGTGATCTGCTGGCGACTGCTTGCGCGCGAGGCGGCGTGGCTGCCGCCGTGGCGCGAGCTGTTGCGCGTGTACCAGCGCATGGAAGCGCGCGGCGAGGTTCGCGGCGGTCGCTTCATCGCAGGTCTCTCCGGAGAACAATTTGCCCTGCCCGAGGCGATCGGCCTCCTGCGCGGCATCCGCCGCAAGCCGGGCAACGACGAAATGGTCGCCGTGTGCGGCGCCGATCCCTTGAACCTGGTCGGCGCCATCCTCGCCGGCGAAAAAGTGCCGGCGCTGACCGGATCGCGCATCCTCTACCGCGACGGCACACCCCTTGCGACCCTGGTCTCCGGAAACTTCACCGCGCTGGAGCCTATGGATGCGGCGATGGAATGGAAGGCCAGGACATTCCTGCTGCGCGGAGTCGAAGGCGCCACAGCCAGTGCGGCGCAGGCGGTCGATCCAATGGCATCGTGACTCGCGACCTTGACAACCGCGCCTCACGTGTGGCGAAAGCCGCACGCAAACTCAATTCAAAATGAAGAATCCGGCTGCTGCAAGAACGCCAATTCTTCCGGCGTCGAGTCACGGCCCAGCGTCGCATTGCGATGCGGATAGCGCCCGAAGCGCTCGATGATGCCCTTGTGCTTGAGTTCGAAATCGTAGTTGGTTTCAAGGCCCGGCTGGTCGAACAACCGCACGGCTTGGCGATGAATTACAAGCGATTCACTGTGCATGAATGGCATGTACAAGAATGCCCGTTGTGACGGCGCCAATGCGCTGTCCGCGCCAGTACGAATGGCCTCTTGTGCCAGCAGCAATGCCATGCCGTCGCAGGCGAACGCCCGCGCATCGTCGCGCCACAGGTTGCGTGAGAACTGATCAAGCACGATGATCTCGGCCAACCGGCCAGCGGCCGTGTCGCGCCACGCAGACAATTCGCACCGCACTGCTGCCGCGTGGGTGACGCCAAATCGCTCGCGAATTGCCGCGTCGAACGCATCGTCTTTCATGAAGTGCTGCTGCGGCGTCGCTTCCTCGAACCAGAACCGCAAGACCGCATCGCTGTTTGCCACGTTTGCCCGCTCCATCTTCGACGGCTCCGATGACCGCCGCACCGACGCCATGGTAGCGCGCGAGCAATGCTTGCGCGCAGTCGGTGGCACGGGCATGCTGCGCAAATGACGCCCGTCGAAGTTCACGCACCGCCGCCCTATCCGCACCTGTTCGCACCGCTCGACCTCGGCTTCTGCACGCTGCCCAATCGCGTGCTGATGGGTTCGATGCACACGGGCCTTGAAGATCACAAGCGCGATTTCGGCAAGCTCGCCGCCTACTTCGCCGAACGCGCGCGCGGCGGCGTCGGGCTCATGGTCACCGGCGGTTTTTCGCCGAACATCGTCGGCTGGCTGAAACCTTTCGCGAGCCGGTTGTCGAGGCCGTGGCATGTCGCGCCGCATCGGCAGGTCACGCGCGCGGTGCATGCCGAAGGCGGGCGCATCTGCCTGCAGATCCTGCACGCCGGCCGTTACGGCTACCAGCCGCTGTCGGTCGCACCGTCGAAGATCAAGTCGCCGATCACGCCGTTCACGCCGCGCGCGCTCTCGCAACGTGGCGTCGAAAAAACGATCGACGACTTCGTACGTTGCGCGCAGCTCGCGCGCGAGGCCGGTTACGACGGCGTCGAGATCATGGGTTCGGAAGGCTATCTGATCAACGAGTTCCTCGCCGAACGCACCAACCAGCGCCGCGACGCCTGGGGCGGCAGCCTGGAAAAGCGCCAGCGTTTTCCCATCGAAATCGTGCGCCGCACGCGCGCGGCACTCGGGCGGGAATTCATCATCATCTATCGCCTGTCCATGCTCGACCTCGTCGACAACGCGCAACGCTGGGACGAAATCGTGACTTTGGCCAAGGCCGTCGAAGCCGCCGGTGCGACCTTGATCAACACCGGCATCGGCTGGCA
>DATIOA010000229.1:0-39687 GCA_035473575.1 Rudaea sp.
GCACCAACGTCCATCCCAACGCATGGATCCACGGCGTCAACATGTTCATGCCTGCGTCCCCTCGATCCGGTCGAGCAGGGCGCGGATTTCGTCAAGCTCCTCACGCGTCGCCTTCGGGCGACCACCGAGCGCCTGCAGCACGAGCTGCGAGGGAGAGCCGTCGAACACGCGCTGCACGATGTCGACGACGAAACGCTTCTGCGTGCGTTCCTTGCTGACTGCGGGACGGAACACGTGGGCGCGCTCGGAGTCGTCACGCTGGACCAGGCCCTTGCCGTGCATGATCTGCATGAGCTTGAGCGCCGTGGTGTAGCCGGCGCCGTCGTCGGCGTAAAGCGCATCGTGCACTTCGCGCACGGTGGAGGGGCCGCGATCCCAGAGCACGCGCAGGATCTCCAGCTCGGCCGCTGTCGGCCAGTGCGATTCGGAACTGTGCCTTGGGGTCATGTGCCGGACTCCGCCGTGCGTGGTGCCGTCATTCTATCGCTCAACCACCGCCGCCCTTCAACTGCGGGGTGCTCTCCCTGCGCTCCAGATCGTGCTGGGTGTTTTCGCGTTGCCGCATGATCTCGGCGTAGGTGTGGCAGGTCGTGATCGGACGGTGCGAACCCACCGGTGCGACGTGCTCGCAAACCAGGCGGTTGTTGTCGTTGTGGTCGAGGATGCCGTTGATCTCTTCCTGCGCGTTGAACAACGCAACCTTTTCATCCGGCTGCATGTCGGCCGCATCGGGGTGTGCACCAAGCAATTTCTGCATGTCCGCCAGGCGTGCTTCCACGCGCGAACGCTCGGTGTTCGAGATGTAACCGTATTTGCCGCCCGTCTGCATTTCCTTGCGGATGCGCGCCGAGTCCTGCTCGAATGCGTTCAGGGTCTGCGCCACCAGCGGCTTGACAGCGGCCGGCGCAGCATGCGCGGCGGGAACAAGGGCCGCGCAAGGCGCCAAGGCCAGCACGGCAGCAAATATCATGGAACGGTTCATTGCGGTTTCCTGTTTGGGTACGAGATGTACGTTTTTTATCGTACATAGCCGGAATGTCGCTGTCAACGATGATTTTCGTAGACGAGCCAGCCGGTCAATCCTTGCGCTGCCGGCGCTTGCGCACGCGCCGCGCGAGGTACTCGATCACCTCGCCGGCCACGTCCACGCCGGTGGCGGCTTCGATGCCTTCCAGTCCCGGCGAGGAATTGACTTCCAATACCAGCGGGCCGCGCCGCGAACGCAGCAGATCCACGCCGGCCACGTTCAGGCCCATCGTGCGCGCGGCACGCAGGGCCGTGTCGACTTCGCTCTGGCTCAACTTCACCGGCGTCGCCGAGCCGCCACGGTGCAGATTGGAACGGAACTCCCCGGCACGCGCCTGCCGGCGCATCGACGCCACCACTTTCCCGCCCACCACGAAGCAGCGGATGTCGGCGCCGCGCGCTTCGCCGATGAATTCCTGCACGAGGAAATTCGCGTACAAGCCGCGAAACGCCTCGATCATGCCCTGCGACGCCGAGCGTTTTTCCGCGAGCAGCACACCATTGCCCTGCGCGCCTTCATTGAGCTTGATGACGTGCGGCGGTTCGCCGAGCATGGCCAGAAGGTCCGCCGTATCGTCGGGAAAATCGCCGAACACGGTGGTGGGCAAGCCGATATTCTCGCGCGCCAGCATCTGCAGGCAGCGCAGCTTGTCGCGGGCGCGCAGGATCGCGTCCGAGGAATTGGGCGTATACACGCCCATCATCTCGAACTGGCGCAGCACCGCCGTGCCGTAGAACGTGATCGAGGCGCCGACGCGCGGAATCACCGCGTCGTAGTCGGCCAGCGCACGACCCTTGTAATGCACCGCGAAATCGCCCGGCGCGATGCGCATGTAGCAGCGCAGGGGGTCGAGTACGCGCACGCGATGCCCGCGCGCGCGCGCCGCCTCGACCAGGCGCGCCGTCGAATACAGCTTGGTATTGCGCGAGAGGATGGCGATCTTCATGTGCGGGCATTCCGCTTGCGACGCCCGCACACCCACGACAGGTCCGGATCGACGCGGAAGCGCCCGCGCAGCGCGGTGCGTCCGAGCAGCATCGGGAACAACATGCCGCCACGGTCGCTGAGGTTGATATCCGCTTCGATGCGCTCGCTGCCCAGCACGATCGCGCTGCGGATGAACCAGCGCTCGCTGGAATTTCCCCCGGAATCGGTCACTGCGCGGCGTGCCAGCGCCGGCGCCTCGCATTGCAAACTGCGCGCGCTGCGGCGACGCGGCGCGACCGCGAAGCGCAGCCACAGCCTGCCCTCGCGCTGGAAGGTTTCCAACGCGGTCACATGCAGCGAGGACGAGCGCGCACCGGTGTCGATCTTGGCCTTGATCGCCGCCAACCCGAGCTGCGGCAGGGACACCCACTCGCGCCAGCCGATCAGTAGCGGTTCTTGCATGACGCGGGTCCGGATGATTGGAGCGGGTGAAGGGAATCGAACCCTCGTCAGTAGCTTGGGAAGCTACAGCTCTGCCATTGAGCTACACCCGCGCGGGGACGCTACTGTACGAAGCGGCGCCGCAGCGGGCAAGCGCGACCGTTCACGCCACCTGAATGACGGCTAATAAAGAATGCGCCCGAGACGCCGGGGAAGGCGACCGTTCAGCTTCACCGCGCAAAGATTTGTGGCGTAAAGTACGCCTTCCGGGCGACCGTTCGGCAATTCACCGCACCGGCAGGATTTCAACCACCGTGTAACGCACCAAGGAGCGTTGCCATGTTCAAACTCTCACGACTTGCTGTCCTCTTGGCCGGCATCGGCCTTGCCTTCGCCGCGCTGGCGCAGGACAACGGCGCGCCGGTCGATCCGCCCGGCCGTGTGGCCCGGCTTTCCTACATGCAGGGCGACGTCAGCTTCGTGCCTGCCGGCGAGAACGACTGGGTGCAGGCGCAACTGAACCGGCCGCTGATCACCGGCGACAAGCTGTGGTCCGACCGCGGTTCGCGCGCGACGCTGGAGGTCGGCGCCGCCGCCGTGCGCATGGATCAGAACACGAGCTTCGATTTCCTCAATCTCACCGACGATGCCGCGCAGATGGAACTTACGCAAGGCACGCTGAACCTGCGCGTGCGCCGGCTGTACGACGGCCAGAGTTATGAAGTCGACACGCCCACGCTGGCGTTCGTGGTCAACCGCGTCGGCCAATTCCGCATCGACGTCGAGCCGAATGGCCAGTCCACGATTGTCACCGTGCTCAGCGGCGGTGGCGACGTGTACGGCGAAGGCGGCGCGCGCTTCGCCGTCGAGGAAGGCCAGTCGGTGACGTTCCGCGATTCGCAACTGCGCGACTATCAGGTGAACGACCTGCCGCGCCCGGACGCGTTCGACGACTTTTGCCACGAGCGCGACGCGCGCTGGGACAACTCGTCCTCGCGCCGTTACGTCTCCGAAGACGTGATCGGCTACCAGGATCTGGATAGTTACGGCTCATGGAACGACGTGCCGCAATACGGCAACGTCTGGTATCCGACGTCCGTCGCCGTGGGCTGGTCGCCTTACCACAACGGCCACTGGGGCTGGGTCGGCGCCTACGGTTGGACCTGGATCGACGATGCGCCGTGGGGCTTTGCGCCGTTCCATTACGGCCGCTGGGCCTATATCGGCAATCGCTGGGGTTGGTGCCCCGGCCCGATCGCGGTGCGCCCGGTCTACGCGCCCGCACTGGTCGCCTTCATCGGTGGCCGCGGCGGATTCGGCATCAATGTCTCGGTGGGTGGCCCGATCGGCTGGTTCCCGCTCGGCTATCGCGACGTCTACATTCCGCCCTACCGCGTCAGCCGCAATTACTTCACGCGGGTGAACGTCAGCAACACGGTGATCAACAACACCGTGATCAACAATTATTACGGCAACTACTCGCGCGGCAATGTCGACTACACGCGCATCAACTACGCCAACCGCAACATCAACGGTGCGGTCACGGCCGTGCCGGCAGCGGCCTTCGTCGGTGCGCGCCCGGTCGCCGGTGCGGCGATCGCGGTCAACCGCACCACGTTCGCGAATGCCCGTGTTTCCGGCTTCGCCGCTGTCGCGCCGACCCGCGCCAGCCTGGCGCGGCCGGTCGCGGCGCGCGCGGTGCCGGCAGCTGCGGTGATCAACCGCCCGATCGTGGCGGCAACGCGTCCGCCGGAGCGGGTCGCCTCGTTCGCGCAACGCCAGTCCGCGCTGGACAAGAATCCGGGCCGGCCGTTGAGCGAACGCGAGCTGCGCAACACGGCGGTCGCCGCAGGCGCAGTGGCCGGTGGTGCGGTGGCGGCGCGCGAGATGGCGACGCGTCCGAACGTGCGCGTGATCACCGAGCACGGTGCCCCGTCACGTACCGCGGCTCCGGCCCTGCCGGCGCGCGCGGCGGCGACATCCGCGACCCGCCCCGGCCAGCCCGTGCGTGAATCGGCGCGTCCGGTCGCGCCGGTGGAACGCGCGGCGCCAACCGTCAATCGGAACGTGCCGGCCGTGCAACGCACCGCACCCGCCGCTGCGGCCGAACAGCCGAAGCGCCTGGATTCATCGCGCTTCGTGCACCCGCAAGGCAACACGGTGCGCGAAACGCAACCGGCGCGCACGGCTCCAAGCAACGAAATCCAGCGCAGCGTGCCGGCCAACCCGCCGCGCAACGAGGATCGCGGCAATTCCGGCGTCAACACGCGTGCGACGGGCAATTCCGCCAACCGAAATGTCACGCCCGCGCAACCGCAGCAGGAGTACCGTGCGCCGCAGCGCAGCGTGCAGGAGCATCAGGCACCACAGCGCAACGTGCAGGAAAATCGCACGCCGCAGCGCAGCATGCAGGAGTATCAGGCACCGCAGCGCAACGTGCAGGAAAATCGCGTGCAGCAGCGCAGCGTGCAGGAATACCACCCGCCGGTACAGCCGCGACAGGAGAACCGGGCGCCGCAGCGCAACGTGCAGGAGAATCGCGTGCCGCAGGGCAATGCACAGCAAAACCAGCAGCGCCCGCCCCCAGCCGCCGCGCAACGCAATGCGCCAGCCGCGCAACGCAATGCGCCAGCACCGCAGGAACGCAAGAAGGACGACAAGAACGACAAGGACGGCCATCACTAACTTGGCTTCGGTTCGATATCGGCGCCCGGCATGTCCGGGCGCCGTTTTTTCCGGCGCTGGAATTTCGCTGCGGCAACGGAACGACTAAACTAGTGCGATGAACACCATCGTCTTGAATGGACAGTCCCGCGCTTGTGCCCCGGGTCGCACGTTGCTCGATCTGCTCGCCGAAGCCGGCTACGCGCAGCGCCGCGTCGCCGTGGAAGTCAACCGCGAAATCGTGCCCAAGAGCGAACACGCGCAACGCGAAGTTTGCGATGGCGACCATATCGAGATCGTTCACGCACTGGGCGGAGGCTGATTCATGAACGCGCAACTGCAAGCCGCACCGTCCAGCGACGATCCGTTGACCATCGCCGGGAAGACGTATCGTTCACGCCTGCTCACCGGCACCGGCAAGTTCAAGGACCTGGAAGAAACCCGCCGCGCCACCGATGCGGCCGCGGCGCAAATCGTCACCGTCGCGATCCGGCGCATGAATATCGGACAAGACCGGAACGCACCGAACCTGCTCGACGTGCTGCCGCCGCAAAAGTATACGATCCTGCCGAATACCGCCGGCTGCTACACCGCCGACGATGCCGTGCGCACCTGCCGCCTCGCGCGCGAACTGCTCGACGGCCACAATCTTGTCAAGCTCGAAGTGCTCGGCGACCAGAAAACCCTGTTTCCGGATGTCGTGCAGACGCTCAAGGCCGCCGAAACTCTCGTCGCGGAAAAGTTCGAGGTAATGGTCTACACCAGCGACGATCCGATCCTGGCCAAGCGCCTGGAAGAAATCGGCTGCGTCGCGGTGATGCCGCTGGCCGCGCCGATCGGCTCGGGGCTGGGCATCCAGAACCGCTGGAACATCCTCGAGATCGTCGAGAACGCGAAAGTGCCGATCATCGTCGATGCCGGCGTCGGCACCGCGTCCGACGCGGCCATCGCCATGGAACTCGGTTGCGACGGCGTGCTCATGAATACCGCCATCGCCGGCGCGCGCGATCCCGTACTGATGGCCACGGCGATGCGCAAGGCGGTCGAAGCCGGACGCGAGGCCTTCCGCGCCGGGCGCATCCCACGCAAGCGTTATGCCTCCGCATCGAGTCCGATCGATGGAACAATCGGCTGAAGGCGCGTCCACGGCGTCCCGCCACATCCGCAGCTACGTGCTGCGCCAGGGCCGCTTCACACCCGCGCAGCAGCGCGCTTTCGACGCGCACTGGTCGCGCTATGGACTCGACGTCGCAGACGGTGCGCCGGACTGGCGTGCCGTGTTCGGGCGGTGCGCGCCGCTCGTGCTCGAGATCGGCTTCGGCAATGGCGAACAGTTGCTGTGGTCCGCGCAGCACGAGCCGGACAAGGATTTCCTCGGCGTGGAAGTGCATCGTCCCGGCGTCGGCCGCCTGTTGAACGCTCTGGCCGCGCACAATGTGGACAATGTGCGCTTGTATAATTCCGATGTGGTCGGCGTGTTGGACACGGCGATCGCGCCGCAAGCGCTGAGCGAGGTTCGCATTTATTTTCCCGATCCCTGGCCGAAGAAACGCCAGAACAAGCGCCGCCTGATCCAGCCGGATTCCGCCGCTCGACTCGCCGCGCGCGTCAGCCCGGGCGCACGCTTGCATCTGGCGACCGATTGGGCGGACTATGCCGCGCACATGCGCGAGGTTCTCGACAACGCGAAAGACTGGCGCAACATCGGCGATGCGGATGGCTTCATCGCGCCGCCGCCGTGGCGCACGCAAACGCATTTCGAGATACGTGGGCGCAAGCTCGGCCACGGCGTCTGGGACCTGCTTTATGAACGCTGTTGACCATCACGCCTGACGCCGCCCAAGAACAACAAGCCCCGATGAACGGCCCCGCATGAATACCGGACTCGTCCTCAGCCACGACATGGTGCTCGTGCTCGCGCTGCTCGCGTTCACGGTGCTCATGCTCGTGCTGGAATGGATCCGCGGCGACCTCGTCGCCCTGCTCGTCGTGGTCGTCATCGGCATCACCCGCCTGATCCCGGTCGAGCAACTGTTCGACGGCTTCGCCGGCAATGCCGTCATTTCGCTGATCGCGGTGATGATCATGGGCGCGGGCCTGGACCGCACCGGCGTGCTGAACAAGGCCGCCTCATTCATCCTGCGCCTGGCCGGCGGCGTGGAAGCGCGCCTGGGCATGCTGATCAATGCCATGGCCGGCGCGTTGTCGTCGGTGATCCAGAGCCAAGCTCTCGCCGCACTCTTTCTGCCGGTGGCCAGCCGCGTCAGCGCGCGCACCGGCGTGCCGCTCGGTCGCCTGTTGCTGCCGATGGCATGCTGCATCCTGTGCGGCACCAACATGACCATGATCAGCAATTCCCCGCTGATCCTGCTCAACGACCTGATCGCCAGCGCGAACCGCAACCTGCCGCCGGGCGCGCAGACCATCGAGCCGTTCTCGCTGTTCGCGATCGCGCCGATCGGCATCCCGCTGCTGCTGACCGGACTGGCCTATTTCGCCTTGTTCACGCGCCGCCTGCTGCCGGCGGACGAAGATTCCCAGGGCGTCACGCCCGGCCGCACCGAAACCTATTTCGCCGAAACCTATGGCATCGACGGCGAGGTCAGCGAGCTCACCGTCACCACCGAAAGCCCGCTCGTCGGCATGAGCATCGCCGAAGCCGAAGCGCTGCGTGGCGCACCGCTGATCCTCGCGATCAAGAACGGCGACGAAACCCGCCTGGCTCCGCCGGCCGACACCATGATCTGGGTCGGCACCGTGCTCGGCGTGCTCGGCAAGCGCGAACAGGTCAACGAATTCGCCAATCTCAACCTGCTGCGCGCGCAATCGCGCCTGAGCGTGTTCCGCGACATGTTCAATCCGAACCGCGCCGGCATCGCCGAAGCCGTGTTGCCGCCGACCTCGCGCTTCGTCAAGCAGGCGGTCGGCGACCTGCGCCTGCGCAAACGCTTCGGCATCAGCGTGCTCGCCGTCTACCGCGGCGAGGAAGTGTTCCGCGAGGACCTGCGCAAGACCGCGCTGCGCGCCGGCGACACGCTCGTGCTGCATGGTTTCTGGCGCGACCTGACGCTTGCGTCGGAAGAACGCGACCTGGTCGTGGTCACCGACTACCCGAAAGACGACCACCGCCCGAGCAAGATCTGGCATGCGGTCGCGTTCTTCGCGCTGGCGATGGGACTTGGCCTTTTCACCGACGTGAAACTGTCGGTTGCGATGATGACCGGTGCCGTCGGCATGCTGCTGGCCGGCGTACTCAACATGGACGAGGCCTACCGTGCGGTCAACTGGAAGACGATCTTCACCCTCGCCTGCCTGATCCCGCTGGGTTGGGCGATGGATACCACCGGCACGGCGGCGTGGCTGGCGCAGGAACTCATGCGCTACATCGGCCACCAGCCGACGTGGGTGCTGGAAACCTGCATCGCGATCATCACGCTGTTGTTTTCACAGGTCATCTCCCACGTGGGCGCGGCGGTGATGATGGTGCCCGTGGCAGTCAACATTGCGCTGGCCAGCGGGGGGAATCCCGCGGCATTCGCCATCATCGTGGCGGTGTCCACCTCGAACACGTTCCTGATTCCCGGCGCCAGCCCGACCATCCTCATCGTCGCCGGCCCTGGCGGCTACACGGGCCGGGATTTCCTGCGCGTCGGCCTGCCGCTGACCGCGTGCATGCTGGTGGTGATGCTGATTGCCGTGAATCTGCTGTTCCGCTGACGGCGGCATTACCCCCCTCCGCTCTGGCGGCAGTAGAATCGGGCCGGGAATCCGTTCCGCACGGATGCACATCGCATCACCGGAGGTTCGCCATGATCCGTTTCGCCTTGATTCTGGTTCTTTGCGCTCCCGCACTCGCCGCCGCCACGCCTGCCGATGCCTGCAGCGTTTCCGGCACCGCCTACGATTACGCCGGACGGCCGCTGCGCGACGCGGTCGTGCGCCTGACCGATACGCAATCCCAGCGCGCCGCGTTTCTCGTCACCGATGCAAGCGCCGGTTTCGCCTTCGCCGATCTCGCGCCGGACGCGCGCTACCGCATTGATCTGCTCAGTGCGCCGACTGTCGTCACCGGTTCGCGCCTGCCGACGCGGTCGATCCTCGGCATGTCGTCCGCGTTCACCTGCATGGCCGGCAACACGGCACGCGCCGACGTGCGCGTGCAGGTCTACTAAACGATTCAGGGCAGGCAGACCTGCCCGTCGATTACGTCGACTTTCACCGAGCGCAGGGATGCGCCGCGGCAAGGACCGCCGCTGCAATGGCCGGATTCGATCCGGAACGTTGCGCCGTGCGCGGCGCAAATCAGTTGCTCCGCGTCGATCAGGAACTTGCCGGGCGCGTAGTCCAGACGCCGCCCGGCATGCGGGCATTCGTTGTGGTACGCCGCCACGGCTTCGCCGACACGCACGAGAATCAGGTCGAAGCCACCGGTGCTCGAATCCACGTGCACTGCGATGGCACCGCCGTCGGGAACGTCGGTGAAGGCGCATAACGATTTTCTAACGTCCATTGGCGTATCTAGCCCTTCCCGTCCATCGATTCATTCTGCCACAGGGAGCGACACGGACATGTTCTATTGGCGCTGGTTCAACCGCCCGCAAAATCCGTTCTTGCGCCTGCTGCTGGCCGTGCTGGCCATCGTGGTCGTGGCCGGTATCGTCGTGCTGGGGTTTTTCGCCCTGCTGGCGTTCGCCTTCATCGGCGCCATCGTCGCCCTGGTGCGCGCGCTGACGCGTCCGCACGCGCCGGCCGCCGCGGCTTCGCGCGTGAACGATCCCAGCATCATCGAAGGCGAATACGTGGTCGTGCGCAACGACCCGGCCGCGCTCAAACACTGATCCGATCGGCGGTTCCATTGCCGTCATGACAAGTGGCGCTGTCGCCCGACAGCGCCAGCCGCTACAGTGCGCATCCCGGTTTCCGACTGCGCCCGCATGGACCAAGCCGTCTCCGTCGCCGAATCCCACCCGTCCGCACTGTCATCGCCGCGCGTCCTCGTGCCGCTGGCGCTGGCCGGCGTGTACCTGATCTGGGGCTCGACCTATCTTGCCATCCGCTTCGGCATTGAAGGCTATCCCCCATTCCTGATGGCGGCGATCCGTTTTCCGATCGCCGGCGGATTGATGTACGCATTCCTGCGCTGGCGCGGCGTCGCGCCACCGACGCGGCGGCAATGGTTCAATTGCCTCATCACCTCGTGCCTGCTGCTCGGCCTCGGCAATGGCCTGGTCTGCTACGCGGAGCAGACCGTGCCGTCCGGCATCGCGGCCGTCGCCGTGGCCAGCGTCGGCCTGTTCATGGCGATCTTCGCCGGGCTCTACGGCCAGTGGCCGAACCGGATCGAATGGCTGGGCCTCATCGTCGGCTTCGCCGGCGTCGTCGTGCTCAACCTCGGCAATGGGCTGCGCGCCTCGCCGCTCGGCGCCGCGGCCCTGGTACTCGCCTCGATCGGCTGGGCCTACGGCTCGATCTGGAGTCGGCATCGCGACATGCCGACGCCGACGATGGGCGCCGCGGCGCAGATGCTGTGCGGCGGAATTCCACTCGGCCTGATGGCGCTGGCGACCGGCGAACGCTTCACGCACATGCCTTCGCTGCACGCGACGCTTGCGCTGGGCTATCTCATCGTCGCCGGCTCGATCCTCGGCTTCACGGCGTACATCTACCTGCTGCACAACGTGCGCCCGGCGCTGGCCACGAGCTACGCCTACGTCAATCCGCCGGTGGCCGTGCTGGTCGGCGTCGTGCTCGGCGGCGAGGCGGTGCACGCACTCGACATCGCCGGCACGCTCGTGATCCTCACCGGCGTCGTCGCGATCACGCTGGCGAAAACGAAACGCTGATCGGATCGGCCCGATCTGATCGGTATTCCGTCCCCGCCAACCCTCACTGTTCGCGCAACGCCACCGTCACCGGCAGGCGCGCGGCGCGCAGGGCCGGATACAGCCCGCCGACGAAACCGATCGCCAGCGCCCACTTGATGCCCGTCCACAACACCGACGGCGACACATTGAACTGGAACATGAGCTGGCCCGTGCTGCCCATGGTCAGGGTGGAGGCGGAGTAGCCGTTGAACGCCAGCCAGGCGACAAGGCCGCCAAGCACGCCGCCGGCCAGCGCGAGCAGCATCGTCTCCAGCATCACCGCGACCACGACCGGCAAGCCGCGGAAACCGATCGCGCGCAACGTGGCGATCTCGCGCGCACGCGTGGCCACCGCCGCGAACATGGTGTTGAGCGCGCCGAAAATCGCGCCGATCGCCATGATCACGCCGACCACGATGCCGATGATCGTGATCACCTTGGAGGTGCCTTCGGATTGCTTGCTGAAGTAATGCACGGAGGTGTCGACATCCACCTGCAGGCGCGGGTCGGTCGTGAGCGCGCTCTTGAACGCATCGAGCGCGGATGGACTGGTCAGGCGCGCGAACACGCTGGTCACGCTGGCGCCGCGGCGGTAGGTATCGCCGACCACTTTCACATCGGCCCAGATTTCCGAATCCAGCGCGTCGCCGCTTTCGAAGATGCCGGCAACGGTCCACACGCGGCTGCCGATCTTGATCTGCGCGCCGGGCTCGAGCCCGGCGAAATGCGCCTGCGCACCCTTGCCCGCGACCAGTTCGTACTTGCCCGGCTCGAATTTGCGCCCGGCGATGATCTTCGCGTTCGTGCGCAGTTTCCATGCTTCGTCGCCGATGCCGCGCATCTGCACGCTGCCGAAATCGTCGTCGTCCTTGGCGCCGCGCACCAGCAGGTTCGCCGCGACCACGAGTTCGGGCGACACGATCGGCTTGCCGGCATCGTCCTTGGCCACGCCGGGTGCCTGTTCGATGACGACGACATTGTCGTGCGACAGCACCGACGAGACCTCCGATGCGGACGCGCCGCGCAGCACGATCGCGGTGTCTTCGCTGCCCGTACGCTTGAGCGTATCGGCGTAGCCTTGCGCCATCGCCAGCATGGCGACCAGCACGCCAACCACGCCGGCGATGCCGACCACGATGACGGCCGCGGAACCCGCGCGTTGAGCGAGCGTGGCGATGCCGATCGCGGCGACCGATGCGGCCTGCTGGCCGCGCCGGCTCAGCGCCATCCACAATCCGAGCAGCACGACTATCGCGACCAGTCCCGGCCACGGCAGCATCAGGAACACCGCGATGCCGGCGAAGACGACGATCAGGGTGAGCAATCCTTTCAGGAATTTCATGGTTCTCTCCTCAACGCCCGGCCAGCGCATCGACGATGTTCAATCGCATCGCGCGCAACGCCGGCAGCGCGCCAACAACGAATCCGATGATCAACGCGAGCGCGATGCCGAGCGCCCAGCTGCCGGCGCCAACGCTCGGCAAGTGCATCATGCCGCCGCTGCCCGCGCTGATCGCCGGTGCGAGGATGCTGACCAGCCCTAGGCCGATGACGCCGCCGAGCACCAGCAGCAGGACCGATTCGGCGAGCACCATGCCGAGCACGTTCGCGTTGGAAAAACCGATCGTCTTGAGCACGGCCAGTTCCGAGGTGCGTTCGCGCACCGCCTGCATCATCGTGTTTCCGGTCAGCAGCAGCAGGGTGAAGAACACCGCGCCCATGATCGAGGTCACGATCAGGCCGATGTTGAGCATCTGCTTGACCCAGTTTGCGCTGGCTGCCTGTTCGGTCTGCGTTTTGGTTTCATGATCGGAATTGGCCGAAAGCGCGTCGATCGCCTTGGCCACGCGATCGGCCTGGTTCACGTCCGCCACGTGACTGATGTACCAGCCGACCTGGCCGCGGTTGTAGGGTGTGGTTTCGTCGAAGTTCTTCCAATGCATCAGCACGATGGCGTCGAAAAAACCGTTTTGATTGGGATCCTTGGAATGCAGGATTCCGTCGATCGTGAAGCTCCAGTTCTTGCTGCCTTCCTTGTCCGGGAATATCTGCGACATCAGTGGCAGCTTGTCGCCGACCTTCCAGTTGTAGCGCTTGGCGATCGTTGATCCGACCGCGACTCCGTTCAGATCCGCCTCCCACGTCTTGCGCTGCGCCGCATCGAGGGCAAATTCCGGATACATGTCGATGTAATTCGGGCTTACCGCAAAGGTGAATATCTGGTTGTGCGGGTCCTGGTAGGCGCCGCCGAACCAGTTTGCGTAGGCGACCGCGTTCACGCCCGGCACGCGCTCGATTTGCGCGCCCAGCGAAAACGGGAGAGTCTGGATGAACGACAGCCGCGATCCTGTTTGCAAACGCTCGGCGCCATTCGCGCTCTGGCCCGCCTGCTCGAACGAAACGCGCACGGCATCGAGCAGACCGAACAGCAGGAACGCGGCGATGATCGAGACGAGGGTCAGGATCGTGCGCGTCTTGCGCCGGAACAGCGCGGCCCAAATCAAGTGGAAGTATTTCATCGGAAGGCTCCGTCAGGCGTGTTGCACTTGTTCGACGAGCGTGCCCTTGTCCAGATGCAGGGTCTGACGTGCGTGTTCGGCGGCCTTGGGATCGTGCGTGACCATGACGATGGTCTTGCCGTGTTCGCGGTTGAGCGTCTGCAGAAGATTGAGCACGTCCTCGGCGGATTGGCGGTCGAGGTCGCCGGTCGGCTCGTCGCAGACCAGCAACGCTGGATCGGACACGATCGCGCGCGCGATCGCCACACGCTGCTGCTGGCCGCCGGACAGCTCGGTCGGCTTGTGCGTGGCGCGATCGGCGAGGCCGACCAGTTGCAGCGCCACGCTCGCGTTCCTCTTGCGTTGCGCAGCGGAAAGCTTGGTCAGCAGCAGCGGCAGCTCCACGTTCTTTTGTGCGCTGAGCATCGGCAGCAGGTTGTAGAACTGGAACACGAAGCCGACGTTCGCCGCGCGCCATTTCGCCAACGCACCCTGACCGAGTTTATCGATGCGCGAACCGCCGACCGCGATGCTGCCGTCGCTGGGCGAATCCAGGCCGCCGATCAGGTTGAGCAGCGTGGTTTTTCCCGAACCCGACGGCCCCATCAGGGCGAGGAAGTCGCCCTGCGCGATATCAAGGTCCACGTGATGCAGCACTTCGACTTTCTGCTTGCCGCGCTCGTAGACCTTGCTGACATTGCGGATTTCGACCAGATTGCCCATCGTTCGATCCTCGTAAAAATCGTGAATTACTTGCCGCTGCCGACCGTCACTTTCGCGCCATCGCCCAACTCGGGCGCCGGCTGCTTGACCACCTGCGTGCCCGCGGCGATGCCCTCGACCAGGCGCAGGTCCGAATACGTCTGGCCCGGCGTCACCGCGCGCAGGCGCGCGCGACCGCCATCGATCGCGAATACGACGTTTTTGCCTTCGCGCTGCACGATGCTCGACACCGGCACCAGCACGCCCTTGGGCGGCGCTGCGGCGGTGTTCTTTTTTGCTTCTTCCAGGAACGACACGCGCGCGCCCATGTCGGGCAGCACGCGCGCATCCTTCTGGTCCAGCGCGATGCGCACCTTCACCGTCGCCTTGCCGCGATCTGCGGTCGGGATCACCGCGATCACGTGCGCCGGAATCGTCCAGTCGGGATAGGCGTCGAGCACGGCTCGCGCGGGCTGGTTCGCCTGCACGCGGTTGATGTAGGCTTCGTTCACGTCAACCTCGACTTCCAGCGAATCCATATCCACGATCGTGCCCACGCCGGTGCGCGTGAAACCACCGCCCGCCGACAAGGGAGAGACGATCTCGCCGACCTGCGCCGCCTTGGCGATGATGACGCCGGCGAACGGCGCACGCACCGTGCAGTAATCGAGCTGCACCTGCGCCGCCTTCACGCCCGCCTGCGCCACGTCGATCTGCTTGCGCTGCGCATCAACTTGCGCGGTCAGCGTCATCACCTGCGTTTGTGCGTCTTCGAGAGACTGCTGCGAAACCAGATGGCGGCCGACCAGATCCTGCGCACGCTTGAGATCGCGCTGTGCCTGCGCAAGCTGCGCCTGATATTGAGAAAGGGTCGCCTGCGCCGCACTGGCCTGCGCCTGCGCCTGTGCGAAATACGCTTTCTGCGCGGTGTCGTCGAGCGTCGCCAGCACCTGATTCTTTTCGACCCGCTCGCCTTCCTCGATCAGCACTTGCGTCAGGGTGCCGGTGATCTGCGTCGACACCGTCGCTTCGCGCCGCGCGGTCACGTAGCCGGTCGCCTGCAGCACGGCGGTATCGCCACCACCGGCCACCGGCGCGGTCGCCGTCGCCGCTTGCACGTCGAATGCCTTGCCGCCGAGGAAGAACCACGCGCCGCCGCCGATCAGCGCGATCGCGAGCACGATTGCTCCTGCGATCCACGGCCAGCGCGAAGCACTGCCCGCATCCTCGCGATGGCGCGAATCGATGCGCAATTCCTTCAACAAATCCGATTGATCCATGGTGCCCATGCGTGTCTGCGAGTCGGCTGGCAAGTGTGCCATAGGTTCGCAGCCGCTGCCGCGCTGCAACAGGGCCGGCGGTCACAATTGTGTCATGACAATTGTCAGACGAGAGATCGCGCGGCCGACGCCAGCCCGCCTGTTCGTTTCCGGGCTGCGTGCCTTTCGGCACGTGTAATGCCGGCATCGGGATGATGTCATTCGTTGTTTGCCCCGTGGGAATCTCCATCATGTCCGTTTCGCCAAAATCCCTGTTTGCGGCAGCACTCGCGCTCGCCTGCTGCACCGCCTTCGCGGCCCCTGCCGAAGCTCCACCGCTGGAAAAACTGCCGCGCTGGGTCGTGCCCGAATCCTATGCCCTCGACCTGCGCATCGATCCGGCGCAAAAAAACTTCAGCGGCAAGGTGACGATCAAGCTGCAGCTCAAGCAGCCATCCGATCACGTCTGGCTGCACGGGAAAGATCTGAAGGTCGAAAAGGTCACGGTCGCCGATGCCAAGGGCAAGACGCACGCGGCGAAATACGTCGATGCCGCGCCGCAGGCCGGCGTGGTGCGCGTGGATTTCGGGCGCGAACTTGGCGCGCAGGAATTGACCCTGGACTTCGTCTACGCGGCGCCTTACAACGGCCATCTGGAAGGCTTGTACAAGGTCGAGCACGCCGGCAATCCCTACGTGATGACGCAGATGGAGCCGATCAGCGCGCGTTATGCGTTTCCGGGTTTTGATGAGCCGGATTTCAAGACCCCGTTCGACCTGCGCATCACGCTGCCCGAGCACGATGTCGCGGTCGCCAACACTGCCCAGACCAAATCCGTCAAAGCGGACAAGGGCTGGAAAACGGTGACGTTCGCCACGACGCAACCGCTGCCGACCTACCTCGTCGCCTACATGGTCGGGCCGTGGGACATCAACGTGGCGGCGGACATCCCGCCAAGCCAGTGGCGCACGCAGCCGCTGCCGCTGCGCGGCATCGCCGCCGCGGGGCAGGCGCAGCGCATGGCGCACGTCCTCGGCGAGACGCCGTCGATCATCGGGTACCTCGAGGATTACTACGGCTTCGGTTATCCGTTCGACAAGCTCGATCTCGCGGCGGTGCCGGATTTCAGCGCCGGCGCGATGGAAAACGCGGGCCTGGTGACGTTCCGCGACTGGCTGCTGCTGCTCGATCCGGACTCCGCGCAGCGCTACGTGCAAGGCTCCTTCGATGTCACCGCGCACGAACTGGCGCACCAGTGGACCGGCGACACCGTCACCATGACCTGGTGGAACGATCTGTGGCTGAACGAGGCCTTCGCCACCTGGATGCAGCAGAAGGTCACCGAGAAGGTGCATCCGGAATACCGCGCCGACCTCGCCCGCGTGGAAGGCGCGCAGGGCGCGATGGCGAACGACTCCCTGGTCAGCGCGCGCAAGATCCGCCAGCCGATCACCGGCAATGGCGACATCCAGACCGCCTTCGACAACATCACCTACCGCAAAGGCGCCGCGGTGCTGGGCATGTTCGAAGCGTTCGTTGGTGCGGACACGTTCCGCAACGGCATGCGCGCCTACATCAAGGATCATCGCTTCGGCAACGCCAGTGCGGACGATTTGATCAACGCCATCGCCAAGGCGGCGGACAAGGGCGTGAAATTCAAGCAGGCGTTCGGCAGTTTCCTCGACCAGTCCGGCGTGCCGATGGTGGCAACGCAACTGGACTGCAGCGGCAAGCAGCCGGTGCTGAAACTGGCGCAAAGCCGCTACCTGCCGCTCGGCTCCACCGGCAGCACCGATCGCGTATGGGGCGTGCCGATGTGCGTGCGCACGCCGGCCGGCACGCGTTGCGAACTGTTCGACACGGCCACTGGCAGCATGGCACTGGCCGACGCGAGTTGCCCGGCGTGGTACGTGCCCAACGCCGGTGCGCGCGGCTACTACCGCTTCAGCATGGCGGCGAAGGATCTGGCCAAGATCAACGGCGCGTTCGATCAGCTCAGCGATGCCGAGAAGCTCGCGTATGCCGATGCCATCGATGCCGCCTTCCGCCACGGCGACATCGATGCGCACGACGTGCTCGCGGCGGTGCGCAAACTGGCGCCGTCCAGGACAACGCAAGTGGCGCTGTCGCCCTTGTCCACGTTCGAATGGATCTGGCACGACGAAGCGCAGACCGACGCGCAGAAGGCCCGCCTGCGCGAGGTGGCCAAGGCCGCCTGGCTGCCGCGCCTGCAGGCGCTCGGCTACACGCGCAAGGCTGGCGAGCCGGTGCAAGACACGCAGATGCGCAGCTCCCTGGCCGCCACGCTCGGCTGGACGTTGAAACTGCCCGAAGTGCGCGCCGCGCTGCTCGAACAGGGCGATGCGGTGCTGAAAAAAACCACCGACGGCAGACTCGACTTCGCTGCCGCGAATCCCGACATCATCGGATCGGCACTGGCGGTGGCGGTTTCCGAGCGCGGCAAGCCGGCCGTGGATGAACTCATTGCGGCGTTGCCCGCGACCAGCGATCCGGCGCAGCGCAACGCCATCCTCGGCGGCCTCGGCGGCGCACCCGCCGACCAGGCCGATCGCGTGCGCGACTTCGCCATCGGCAAGGACGTGAAAGTCGGCGAGATGGCGCGCCTGTTTTACGTCAACCGCGACACGAGCGAAGGCCGCACCGCGATGTGGAACTGGTTCGTGAAACACTACGATCAGGTCCTCGCGCGCATCGGCGCGTTTGCCAGCGGCTACTTGCCCGGGCTGGCCGGCGGCGGCGGCTGTTCGCAGGCCGAAGCCGAGCGCATGACGCAATTCTTCACGCCGCGTCTGAAAGAACTTTCCGGCGCCGATCGCGGCCTTGCGCAGAGCACCGAATCCACGCTGTTGTGCGCGGCGCTCAAGGCCAAGCAGGATCCCGCCGCGATCATGCAATGACGAGCCAGCCATGACCCATCCCACCGTGTCCTTTTCGATTGTACCCGCCAGCGCCGCCATCACCGGCAGCGCCACGCGCTTTCCGGTGCGCCGCATCTTCTGCATCGGCCGCAATTACGCGGAGCATGCGGCCGAGATGGGCGCGAGCGTCGATCGCGGCAATCCGGTGTTCTTCTGCAAGCCGGCCGACGCGATCGTCGCCGACGGCGCGGATATTCCCTATCCACAGGCCACGCAGGAATTGCACCACGAGGTGGAAATGGTCGTGGCCCTGCATTCCGGCGGCACGGACATCGCCGAAGCGGATGCGCTCGCGCATGTGTTCGGCTATGCGGTCGGGCTGGACCTGACCCGTCGCGACCTGCAAGCCGCAGCCAAGGCCAAGGGCATGCCCTGGGACACGGCCAAGGCGTTCGACCATTCCGCGCCGCTGTCGGCGATCCGCGCCGCCGCGGAGATCGGCCATCCGCAAAATGCGGCACTCGTGCTGGAACTCAACGGCCAGATTCGCCAGCAGTCCAACATCGCACAAATGATCTTCAGCGTGCCGGAAATCCTCGCACGCCTCTCGCGCCTGTTCGAGCTGAAAGCCGGCGACCTCGTCTTCACCGGAACGCCGGCGGGCGTCGGCCCGCTGGTGCGCGGCGACGCGTTTCTTGCGCGCCTCGCCGGCATCGCCGAGCTGCGCGGCCGGATCGCCTGAAGCCGCGGCGCGTCACGCTTTTTCGCATCGGTTGCGCTACATTCGGCACACCGCGATGGGGAGCGGCGTTCGGTTTGTCCAACCCAGGAGAAGGCGCATGAGTTTCTTCAGCGAGTTCAAGACGTTCGCGATGAAGGGCAACGTGGTCGACATGGCTACGGGTATCGTGATCGGCGCAGCATTCGGCAAGATCGTCTCGTCGCTGGTCGAGGGCGTCATCATGCCGCCCATCGGCCTGTTGATCGGCGGCATCGATTTTTCGTCGATCAAGACCGTCATCAAGGCCGCGGGCGCCGACGGCAAGGGCGAAGTAGCGATCATGTGGGGCAGTTTCATCAATACCGTCATCACCTTCGTCATCATCGCGTTCGCGATCTTCCTGGTAATCAAGCTGATGAACCGCATGGTCAAGAAGCAGGAGGCCGCGCCAGCCGTGCCGCCGCCGCAGGAAGTGCTGCTGACCGAAATCCGCGACCTGCTGAAAGGCGGAGCGCGCTGATAGTGCCGGCGGTGCGGGTGCCTTAGCTGGAGCCAAGGCTTCGTCGCGCGGACCCCGCCGGAAATTATCGGGCCAACCGGTCCGGGATTTGCGGAATATTCTTGTTCGGTTTCTGTGGCATTTTGCGTTTACTTGAGAACGAGGGTGGAGTAAACCGCCTCCTCATCTTATTGCCCAGGAGAAATTCCATGCTCGCGCCTTCGTTCCGCTGGATAGTCCTTATTGCCGTGGTCACTGCCGTTCCGGTGCACGCCACGGTAACCATCAATCTCACCACGGCCGCTGACGAGAAGAACTGCAACAAGAACGGCGCCAGCCCCAATCCGGCCTGCGACGTGTCGGGCGACGTGCCGTTGCCGCCATTGAGCCAGGGGTGCTCCTTGCGCGAGGCGATCGCCAATATCGACAATGGCACAACGACCGCTTTCCCGGAGTGCACGCCGGCGCCGGAAACCGGCTCCGGCGCAAACAACGTCATCGATCTCGGCGGCAGAACCATCATTCTCAATAGCGCGGTGCCCGACCCGGTGACCGGCATTACCACGTACAACGGCACCATGCCGGATATTTTCCCATCGTCCAGCATCGGCAAGCTGACCATACAAAACGGCACCGTGCAGTGCTTTGTGGATCCGGTCTCCAGCGACGGCATACGCATGTTCCGCGTCGTCGGCGGCGATCTTACGTTGAAGAACTTGTCCGCCAGCAAGTGCACGGCCAGTGTGCCGGGCGTCGTCGTGCAGAACGACAGCGGCAATACCACGCTGACCAATGTGACGGTGGGCGATCAGCTCATCAGCGCCAACGGCATCCATTCGACCGATGGCGGGACCGGCGGCTGCATCGATCACGGCAGCGGCAATCTCAACATCACCGATTCGACATTCGGCAATTGCGCCATCGACACCAAAGGCTCAAGCAAGGGCTACGGTGGCGCACTGCATATCGGCAGCGTGAGTTTTTCGACGAATGCCGCGCTGACCAATGTAGTATTTACCAGCAACACGGCCGGTGAGAGCGGCGGTGCGATCTATCTGACCGGCACCGACGCGCTGTCACTCGTCAATGGCGCGTTCACCAACAACACGGCGAACGGTGATACGTTCGTCGCCGGCAACGCCGAAATCGGCGGCGGCGCGATTTTCGGTTCCAATACAGCCACGGGTGGCCACACGCTCCCCGACGTTCCCAGTCATTTCCTGATCCTTGGCACGATATTCACCGCCAACTCGGCGCCCAAGGGTACCGGCGGCGCCATCCTGATCAGCAGCGGCAACCTCAACCTCGCGCAAGCCCTGCCGGCACCGCCGTGGATACTGCCGCCCGGCCCCGGTCCGGTTCCGCCCGGCACGAATATCAGCATTCCCGGCGGCGTGTTCGACAGCCAATTCTTCAACAATTCCGCAGGGGGTACCTGGAATGGCTCGCCGATCGACACCCGCGCGGGAGCCGGCGGTGCAATCTTCGTGCACGGCATGCTCGACATGCTCGACTCCAGCCTGATCAACAACTCGGGCAGCAGTGGCGGCGGCGTCGCCCTGTACGGACCCAATTCAACGGCCTACTTTGGCAATGTCACGTTCAACGGCAACAGCGCCAACGTGAACGGCGGTGCCATTGCCAACCTGCGCAACAGCGCCGACAATTTCAACGGCATCCTTAGCCTGGCCAACACCACGATTTCCGGCAATAGCGCCGGCAGCAACGGTGGCGGCGCCCTCTACAATGGTGGTGCCATAGCCGATGCGGTCGTTGCCAACAGCATTCTGGCCAGCAGTAGTGCCGGTGGGAATTGCGCCGGACCCAATGGCATTACCGACCAGACGCACAATCTGCAATTCGGCTCGGGTACCGATTGCGGCGCAAGCATAAGCGTGGGCGATCCAATGCTGTCCGGACCGGCTCCGTTCGGCGGGGTGAATTTCGCGGTCTTCGTCATGCAGCTCAACAATGGCAGTGCCGCTTCCGGCAATGGCGACGCCGCGACGTGCAGCAACTCGCCTGTCTACGACCTCGATGCCGCCCTCAACTCACGTCCGAGCGGCAAGGTCAATTGCGATGTCGGCGCGTACGAGTCGGGGATCGTGTCCGACCTGACAGTCAACAAGACGCATGTCGATCCCTTCATCTCGCCGTCCAGTGGCGATACCTACACGATCACGGTCAGCAATGGCGGCAGCGATTCCACCTCCGGCACGGTGGCCGTGGCCGATACTTTGCCGTCCGGCCTGACCGCCACGGCGATAAGCGGCATCGGCTGGACCTGTACCCTGGCAACGCTGACTTGCACGCGCAGCGACGCATTGGCCACTGGCTCTTCCTATCCGCCGGTCACGCTGACCGTGGATGTCGATCCGGGCCTTTCCGGAACGATCATCAATTCCGCGGCCGTTTCCGGCGGCGGCGAGGCGAACACCGGCAACGACAGCGCCAACGATCCGACTACGGTGCAGGCGCCGCCCGATCTGACGATCGCGAAAACGCACTCCGGCAACTTTACGAATGGGCAGGTGGGCGCCACCTACACGATCACCGTCAGCAATGTCGGCAGCGGTCCGAGCAGCGGCACGGTGAGCGTGGTCGACAACCTGCCAGCGGGCCTCACGGCCACGGCCATCGGTGGTACGGGATGGTCCTGCGTCCTCGGCACGCTGACCTGCACGCGCAGCGATGTGCTGGCCGCAGCGCCGGCTGCCTATCCGCCAATCACGGTGACGGTGGATGTCGCTGCCAATCCACCGGCGCAGGTGATCAATTCCGCCGATGTGTCCGGCGGCAGCGATGGCAATACCAACAACAACCACGTCGACGACGGCACGACCTTGCCGGTGACCTTGCAATCGTTCAAGGTGGATTGAAGTACTCAGCGCCGCGGCTGGCGTTCCGGCCGCGGCATGCGATGTTGCCGCCAGTATTCGCCGAACAACACGGCGGCGCTGGCCGATACGTTCAGGCTTTCCACCGCGCCCGATCCGGGAACGGTCAGGTGCAAGTCCGCGCGATCGATCAAGCCGCGGCTCAGGCCCTCGCCTTCCGCGCCGAGTGCGAACACCAGGCGCGCCGGCAGGCGCGACGCGAACAGGGCTTCGCCTTCGTGCGGCACGGTGGCGGCGAGCGTGAAGCCCGCATTGCGCAATGTGCCGAGCGCATCCTCGCCCGGCGCGATGCGCGCCATCGGCACGGCCTCGGCGCCGCCTTCGGCAACGCGGCAAGCGGCGCCGGAAAGGCCCGGTGCGGCATCGGCCGAAAGCAACACGCCGGCAGCGCCGAAATTCACCGCGCTGCGCAGCACCGCGCCGATGTTGTGCGGATTGCCCACGCCATCGAGCCATGCCAGCAGCGCAGGCTGCGGCGCGCGCGGCAGGCGTTGCAGCAACGCCGTCAGCGACGGCAACGGGATCTTGCGCGCCTCGAAACACACGCCTTCGTGGTGCTGGCTGGCGGTAAGTTTTTCCAAGTCCGTGTTGCCGACCACGCGATAGCCGAGTTTTTTCTGCACGCACCAGGCGAGTACCGCCTTGAATTGCGGGATACGCGATTCGAGCAGGTACACCTTGCGCAGATCGTGCGGGCGTTTGGCGAATAGCGCGAGGCAGGCATTGATGCCGTACACGCGCATCTCGTCGGCATTGCGGCGCGGCGGCGCCGTGCGATCGGGGATTTGTTCGTTCATTCGAGGGCCAGCGCGGGATCGGCCGGCGCAGCATGCCTGACCGGTCGCAGCAGGGCCAGCAACGGAATCGCGGCCAGGGTCAGGAGCATCATCAGCCAGAAATCGTTGAGGTAGGAAATCGTCGCGGCCTGGCGCGTGACCTCGCCGTTCAGCGCTTCCAGGCTCGCCGCCGCGGACATTCCGCCCATGTGCGGAAGTGCCGTCGCGTTGAACGGCGTCATGCGCGCGGCGAGCTCGGCATGGTTGACCTGGGTGTTGCGCGCGAGCAGGGCCATCATGATCGAGATGCCGACGGATGAACCGATGTTGCGGGTCAGGCTGTAGATGCCCGCCGCCTCGGTGCGCGTGGACATCGGCAGGGTCGAATAGGCGACCGTAGACACCGGCACGAAGACCAGGCCCACGCCGACGCCCTGCACGATGCCGGCGAAGATGATGTCCCACTGCGGCACGTCGGAAGTCCACTGCGTCATCTGCCACATCGACAGCGCGGTAAGCAGCATGCCGACGCCGGCGACCATGCGCGCGTCCGCGCCGCGCGCGAGCAAGCGCCCGACGATGACCATCGCGATCAAGGTACCGATGCCGCGCGGCGCGAGCAGCACGCCGACGGTGACGACAGGGTAGTTCATCAGCGTCTGCAGGTACGGCGGCAACAGCGCCATGGTCGCGAACAGGACGATGCCGATGAGGAAGATGAAGATGTTGCTGGCGAGGAAATTGCGGTCGCGGAACAGGCCGAGATCGACGAACGGTCGCTTGCTGCTCAGCCAGTGCACCGCATACAAATAGAAGCCGAGGAAGGCGAGCGCGGCCTCGATGCGGATTTCGCCCGAGTCGAACCAATCCTTGAGCTGGCCGCGATCGAGCATCATCTGCAGCGCGCCGATGCCGATGGCGAGGAAGGCGAAGCCGCGCCAGTCGAAACGCGAGGAATAGGTGTCGTCGCGCGGCAGGCTCGCGGCCACGCCGAACAGGCACAACGCGCCGACCGGTACGTTGATCAGGAACACCCAGTGCCAGCTGTAGTTGTCGGTGAGCCAGCCGCCGAGCGGCGGCCCGAGGATGGGCCCGACCATCACGCCCATGCCCCACATCGCCATTGCCGCGCCGTGTTTTTCGCGGGGAAACACATCGAGCAACGTCGATTGCGAAACCGGGACAAGGGCTGCGCCGAACAGGCCTTGCAGCAGACGGAACAGCACCATCTGATCGATCGTGGTGGCAATGCCGCACAGGACCGAGGCGACGGTGAAGCCGGCCACGGCGATCAGTAGCAAACGCCGCCGGCCCAGTACCGAGGCCAGCCAGCCGCTCGCGGGCGTAGCGATCGCGGCGGCGACGATGTACGAGGTCAGCACCCAGGCGATTTCGTCCTGCGTCGCCGACAGCGATCCCTGCATGTTCGGCAGGGCGACATTGGCGATCGTAGTGTCCAGCGCCTGCATCAGGGTCGCCAGCATCACCGAAACGACCAGCAGGCCGCGGTTGTCGACCTCGCGATGGGTCGGAGCGTGACTCATGGGTTTGGATCAGTGCGCCGAAACCGCCACGCGCGATTCGGGTTCGGCGCGCGCGCCCTCGATGCGGCCGAGCAGCGAGTTCTGCTTGCCGGTGTCGATCTTGACGACGGCACTCATGCCGGCGCGCAGGATCTGGTCGGAATTTTCGACGTCCACCGCGATGCGCACCGAAATGCGCTGCACGATCTTGACCCAGTTGCCGGTGGCGTTCTGCGCCGGCAGCACCGAGAACTCGGCGCCGGAGGCCGGGCTGATCGAAGCGACGTGGCCCTTCCATGCATGGCCGGGATAGGTGTCGACTTCAATATCCACCGGCTGGCCGGCACGCACATGGGTGAGGTCGGTTTCCTTGAAATTCGCATCGATCCACAGGTCGCGCGTAGCCACCAACGGCATCGCCGCCTGCCCGGGCGCGAGGAAATCGCCGGGCTGGAGATTCTGCTTGCCGATGGTGCCATCGATCGGCGCGCGCACTGTGGCGTGGTCCAGGTCTAGTTCGGCGGCGGCAAGCTGCGCCTTGGCGAGCTTGTAGCCGGACAATTCCGCGTTCGGCGTTTCCGGCAGGCCGCCAAGCAGGCTCTGCGCCTTGGACACGGCGGCGACGTCGGCGTCGCGCTTGCCGCGCGCGTCGGCGAGATTGTTCGCCGCATCGTCCACGTCCTTCTGCGCGACCAGACCCTTGCGCCGCAACTCCTGCATGCGCTTGTACTGCGCCTCGTTCACGCGCAGCGCCTCGTCGGCCGAACGCACGTTCGCCTGCGCGGAACGGAATCCCGCACGCGCCGCGTCGAGCAGGCTGGTGATGCCTTCCATCTGCGCCTGTGCCCGCGCCACGGAAATCTGCAGCGGTTCGGCATCGATGCGGAACAGCACGTCGCCCTTCTTCACCGCCTGGTTCTCGCGCACGTCGACCTCGACGACGCGGCCGGCGACCTGCGGCGCGATGGTCGCGCGGTCGGCCTGCACATAGGCATTGTCGGTGGAGACGTAGCGCCCGGAGGTCAGGTACATCCAGCCGCCGACGATCGCCACCAGCGCCGGGCCGAGGATCCACAGCACCCTGTTGCGGCGCTTGCGCTTTGCCGGAGGCGGTGCGTCCGTGGCGGGCGCTCCATATTGCTTGTCGGTCATGTTCGTTCCCGCAGTCAGGCGCCGGATTCGTCCAGCGCGTTCAAGTTGTCCTTCATCCGCGTCAGCATGCCCATCATCGCCTTCATGTCGGCGGCGGAAATTCCGCGCTGGGCCTGGCGGAAGAGTTCGGAGGAAATCTGTTCCATGTCGTCGACCACGCCGTGCGCACGCGGTGTCAGGTGCAGGCGCCAGGCGCGGCGGTCGGCCGGATCGGCGCGGCGCTCGACGAATCCGGCCTTCTGCAGGCGGTCGATGACGCGGCCGATGGCGATCGGTTCCATTTCGAGCTGCTCGGCCAGCTCGTTCTGGCGCATGCCCTCGTTGTGGGACAGGCGCTTGAGCGCGCGCCATTGCGCGCGGGTCATCTGGAACCGCACCGCGCGGCGGTCGAAATGCTTGCGCAACAGGCGCGTGACATCGGTGACGAGGGTGCCGAAAGTGGGTTTGGCGGACGGCTTCATAATTGCCGAATATATTATGTCCTAGGCAATTATTTTTCAAGCGGCACGCCGCATAATCGGCAAGTCCTTGGCGCCGCAACGGAAATCCCATGTCCGGCATTGAAATCCTCGAAGGCGACATCACGGATTTGCGCGTGGATGCCATCGTCAATGCCGCGAACGAAACCTTGCTGGGTGGCGGCGGCGTCGACGGCGCCATCCACCGCGCTGCCGGTCCGCGCCTGCTCGCCGCCTGCCGCGCGCTGGCCCAGGTTTTTCCCAACGTGCGTTGTCCGACCGGACAGGCGCGGATCACCCCGGGCTTCGACCTGCCGGCCAGGTTCGTGATCCACACGGTCGGCCCGGTCTGGCATGGCGGCGCGCGAGGCGAGGCCGAACTCCTGGCTTCCTGCTACCGCGAATCGCTGCGCCTGGCACTGGCCAACGGCCTGCGCAGCATCGCCTTCCCCGCGATCAGCTGCGGGGTCTACGGTTATCCGCTCGAAGCCGCCACGGTCATCGCCGTGCGCGAAGTGCGTGCCTGGCAGGCCACGGTCGCGCACGCCACGCGCGTAACATTCTGCTGCTTCGGCGCGGAATCTGCCCGCATCTACCGGCAAACCGTACCGGGAGCTTGACGCGGATCAATGCGTAGCGCACGCGATGCACGCACCATCGCAGCATGCCAACTGTTGCCGCCTTCGATCCCGGCTTGATCGCGCGTTACGACGTGAACGGGCCGCGCTACACCTCGTATCCGGCCGCGCCGCAGTTCCACGCCGGTTTCGGCGAGACGCAATTGCGCGCCGCGGCGCACGCCTCGAACGAGGATCCGATTCCACGGCCGCTGTCGGTGTACGTGCACGTGCCGTTCTGCCTGAGCCCGTGCTTCTACTGCGGCTGCACGCGCATCATCACGCGCGACACCGGCCGTTCGCCGATCTACCTGCAGCGCCTGCACCGCGAGATCGAGCTCATCGCGCCGCTGTTCGACCGCGACCGCAGCGTGCTGCAACTGCATTTCGGCGGCGGCACGCCGAATTTCCTGGATCGTTCGCAGATGGCCGAACTGCTGGAAACCATCGCCCAGCATTTCTCCTTCAGCCGCGACGCACACCGCGAATTCGGCATCGAACTGGATCCGCGCTTTTGCGACGCGGATTATGTGCGCGAATTGGCGCCGCTCGGCTTCAACCGCGTCTCGGTCGGCATCCAGGATTTCGATCCGGAAGTGCAGGCCGCGGTGAACCGCATCCAGAGCGTGGCGCAAACCCGCGCGGTGCTCGACGCGGCGCGCGAGTCGGGATTCCGCTCGACCAGCGTCGATTTGATCTACGGCCTGCCGAAACAAACCCTGGCCGGATTCGCGCGCACGCTCGACGAGGTGATCGCGCTCGAACCGGACCGCGTCGCCGCCTACGCCTACGCCCACCTGCCGCAACGCTTCAAGGCGCAGCGCCAGATCCACGCCGCCGACCTGCCCGATGCCGCCATGCGCCTGCGCCTGCTCGGCCTGACCGTGGAAAAGCTCACCGCCGCCGGCTACCGCTACATCGGCATGGATCACTTCGCCCGTGCCGACGACGAACTCGCGCGCGCGCAGGACGCCGGCACCCTGCAGCGCAATTTCCAGGGCTATTCCACGCACGGCGGCTGCGACCTGATCGGCCTCGGCATGAGCGCGATCTCGCATATAGGCGCCAGCTACAGCCAGAACGCGCACGATCTGCCGCGCTACTACGCCGCGCTCGACGCCGGCCGCCTGCCGGTGGCGCGTGGCCTGGCGCTGGGCGAAGACGACGTCATCCGCGCCGACGCGATCGGGCTGCTGATGTGCCAGGGGCGCCTCGACATCGCCGCGTTCGAAGCGCGTCACAGTGTGGATTTCCAGGCCTATTTCGCCACCGCCCTGCGCAATCTGCGAAAACTTGCGCGCGACGACCTCGTCGAGATCGCGCCGGAGTCCTTGCAGGTTACGGCGCGCGGACGCTATCTGCTGCGCCATATCGCCATGTGTTTCGACGCCTACCTCGCGCGAGAGGCCGCGCCTGCGGTACGCTATTCACGAGCCTTGTAGCCCGGCGTTCCGCTCCGGGCGGAACGTACGCATGACCCAACTGCACCAATCCGGCAAGCTGCCGCCGCACAATCCGATCGCCGACGACGGCGACGCCGTCCATTTTTGTTCCACCTGCGCGTTCGGCTCGGTGTGCTTGCCGGCCGGCCTGAACAAGACTGCGCTGAACGATCTGCACATGCTGGTCGAGCACGTCGGGCCGTTGCACACCGGCGACCACATCTTCCGCAGCGGCGAACGCTTCGGCGCGCTGTACGCCGTGCGCGCGGGCATGGTCAAGACGCGCCAGATCGACGATGAGGGCCACGAGCAGGTGCTGGGTTTCCATCTACCCGGCGAGATGATCGGGCTCGACGCGATCCATCCGGCCAAGTATCCCTGCGACGCGGTCGCGCTGGATACGGTCTACGTCTGCCGCTTCTCGTTCCCCGCACTGTCCACGCTCGCCGCGAAGATTCCCGACGTGCAGCAGCGCCTGTTCGACCTGCTCAGTGCGGACATCGGCAAGTCCAGCCGCTTCTCCGGCGACCACACCGCGGACGAGCGCCTCGCCGCGTTCCTGCTCGACCTCGCCAACCGCTACGCCGCGCGCGGCTTCGCGCCGAATGCGTATCGGCTCGTCATGCCGCGCGCGGACATCGCCAACTACCTGCGCCTGGCCGCCGAAACCGTCAGCCGCGTGCTGCGCCGTTTCCAGGACCATGGCCTGATTCGCGTCGAGGGCCGTGAACTCGAACTCGCCGACAAACCGGCGCTGCAGAAGCTGGCGCGGCATATCTTGCGGGATTGATCACGTCGGCGCGGCCGCACCCAATTCCACAATCAGCACCCGCGCTTCCTCGCGCAATGCCATGTAGGCCGACTCCCATTGCCCCGGACGCGGCGCGGCGAGGCCGAAGCGCTGCAGGCGCGATGCGATCGATTGGATCTGCGCGCGCAGGCGCGTAATCTCCGCCAGCGCGGTTTCGTGCTCGTCCTTGCCGATGAACAGCACCTTGCGATCACGGCACACGCCGATGCACGGCTGCGGCGCCTCGATCTTGCCGCAACCGATGCATTGCCATGCCTGGATGTATTCGGCCATGCCACCCTCCTGCCATCCCCGTCAGGATGCGCCTGCCGGGTGCGCCGGGCGTTGACTGGCGTCAAGTGCGGTGTTGAACTGATCCAGGTCAATGCCGCGACGACCCGAATGCACCATGCTGGATGGCGCAAGGTGGCCGTGGCACCGCGAACATCAAGGAGATTTCATGGACAAGCGCATCGAGTCGGGATCGATCGCGCAGCGGGCACGGCAACTGGCGGGGGCGGGGGCCGCTTCGAGTCCGGCACACGCCGCCCCCGCCGGTCTTCCCACGCTGGCTGAATTGCCGAAACTGCTGGCCGCCGCGCCACACCGCATGATGTTCTTCGGCGGCGCCACGGCACTGCTCGTCACCATGGCGTGGTGGGCGTGTTTTCTCGGGGCCGGCTATTTTGGCCACGCGTTTCCGGCCGCGCCGGTTCCGGGCGGATGGGCGCATGCCGTGTTCACGCAATACGGCATGCTGGCGATGTTCATCTTCGGCTTCCTGCTCACGGTGTTCCCGCGCTGGATGGGCCAGGCGGCGTTGCCCAAGCGCGCCTACATTCCGGTCTTTGTCGGTATCTTCGGCGGCTATTTGATTTCGCACATCGGTTTGTTGAACCTCAAACCGGTATTGATCGCGGGCGTAGCACTCATGCTTGGCGGCTGGGCGATGGGACTGCGCGCGCTCGGTGGCGTGCTGTGGCGCAATCGCGGCAAGGATCGCCACGCGGTGTCGTGTTTCACCGCGCTGAGCGCCGGCTTCATCGGCCTTGCCTGCTTTTTCGCGTTCCTCGTCGGCGCGCCGTGGCAATGCGCGATCTCCGCCATCAAGCTCGGCACGTTCGGATTGCTGCTGCCGATCTTCTTCACCGTCGCGCACCGCATGGTCCCGTTCTTCAGCAGCAACATCGTCGGACCGGGCTACAAGCTGTTCCGCCCGGGATGGAGCCTCGCCGTGCTGTGGCCGCTGCTGCTGATCCATCTCGGGCTCGACCTGGCCCACCGCTACGATCTGCTCTTTCTCGTCGACGCGCCGCTGGCGCTGTTCTTCGCGTACCACTGGATCGGCTGGCAGCCGTGGAAGTGCCTGCGCCCGGGACTGCTCGCCGCGTTGCACATCGCGCTGCTGTGGCTGCCGACGGCATTCGTGTTGTTCACCGTGCAAAGCCTGGTCTTCCGCTGGACCGGCGAGTTCACGCTCGGTCGCGCGCCCGTGCATGCGCTGACCGTGGGCTTTTTCGCCTCGATGCTGGTGGCGATGGTCACGCGCGTCACCCACGGTCATTCCGGACGTCCGCTGCAGATGGGCCCGATTCCCTGGCTCACGTTCGGCTTGCTGCAGCTTGTCGTGCTTGCGCGCCTGTGGGCGGAACTGGCGAACAACAGCGCGCTGTGGCTGGTGATCGCCGCGTTCGGATGGGTGCTGGCGTTCGCGCCGTGGGTACTGCGCTCGCTGTGGATCTACCTCACGCCACGCCGGGACGGGATTCCCGGATAATGGGCGGATGATCGAGTTCTATCCGCAGATCAAACTGATCCATGTGTGGTGCGTCGTTCTGTCGGGCAGCCTGTTCACGCTGCGCGGCACGATGATGTTGGCGGGATCGCAGCGCGTCTATCACCCGGCGCTGAAGTATCTTTCCTACCTGATCGACAGCACGCTGCTCGCGGCGGCGGTACTGCTGACGCTGATCCTGCACCAGTATCCGTTCGTGCAATCCTGGCTCACCGCCAAGGTGCTGTTGCTCGTCGTCTACATCGTGCTCGGCGTGTTCGCGCTGCGACGCGGCGCCTCGCGCACGCGCCGCGCGGGATTTTTCGTCGCCGCGCTGGCGGTTTACCTGTTCATCGTCAGCATCGCGATCGCGCACGATCCGTGGGGAATTTTCGCGCGCTTCGCGAACTGATCCGATCGCTCAGAACTTGTACTCGACGCTCGCCCACAGCTTGCGTTCGTCGCTGCTGAAGCCATCGCTGCGGTAGTCGGCGAGCTTGAGCAATCCGGTCAGGTGCGTGGCCAGCGGATACGTCAGCATGACATCGGCTTCGGTGCCATAGGCGCGGCCGCCGCGGTCGGCGTGAAAGTCGTGCCACACCGCCGTCCACGCCGCCTTGCCGAGATTGCCGTTGGCGCCGAGATAGCGGTCGTCGATGCCGTCGACCGGCGTGGTGAGGAAACGGTCGGCCCAGCCGTCGAACGCGTGCAGCGTCGCGAAGGGTGTGGCAAATCCATATTTGCCATTGCCACCCATGACTTCGTCGCCGGCCTTGAACGTGACGCCGCGCCAGGTGAGCGTCGGCTCGATCAACCGGTAATCGGCACTCTGCGACGCCGGATTGTTGGCATAGTCGTTCTGATGCGCGTACTCCAGCGTCCAGCCGAATTTCAGATCGCCCGCGGCTTGTGTGCCGCTCCAGCGCGCGCCGAATGTCCTGGTCGAGAGCGTCGCGATGCTGTCGTTCTTGATCAGGTAGGCGTATCCCGTCAGCGTGCCGAGCGGTAGCGCCTGCGCGACGTTGAGCAGATTTCCGTTCAAATCCCAGGCGCGCAGCAAGGGATTCGGATTGGCATTGCCATTCACGCGCTGCACGCGATCCAGATAGGCGTAGCGCAGCACCGGGCCATCGCTGCCGAAGGCATAACGCAGCGACAACGCATCGAAGGTCTGCTCGTTCTGGCGCCAGCCGGAATTGCCGAAGAAGCGCTGGTTGTCCCATGCCACGATCTGGCGGCCGAGCGCGCCGTCGAACCTGCCGCCCGCATAGCCGACGTAAGCTTCGTGGAATTCGCTGGACTGCGGATCGGCCACGGTCGGGTATTGGGTCTTGCCGTTCGCCGTGCTGTTGTAGTGCGCGCCCGCCAATGCCTGCACGCGGTCGCCGGACGCGACCAGCCGCCAGCCCGGCGCGAATGTCCAGCGGTAGCCCAGGCGCAGGCGCACGGTGTTGGCGTCCGCATCGCGCGCGAACGCGGCATCGTCCACGGATTCGTAGCGATAGCGCAGCTCGATGATGGGTTTGCTCTGTGCCGCGTCGCCCGGTGCGGATTGGGCGATTGCTGCGGCGCAAGGCAAGGCCAGCAAAATGGCGACAGTGAGCATGCGCAGAACGGGACGGTGGTTGGTGTTCATGGTCGTCTCTTTATGCGGCGCAACGCCGCGTTGGCGCCAGTCTCGCCGCGCGCGGCGTTTGCGCGTTGACCTGGATCAAGACGATGTTGCAGCGCACGACAAAGTCAATGCGCGCTTGACCCGAGTCAATCAACACGGACGCACGGCGTTGTTAGATGATGGCATCGGCCATCCGGTCATTTTCTCTGGGGTTTGCACATGAAGACGCGTCTGTTCGCTTTAGGAATGGCGGCCGTGCTGCTTGGCAGCGCTGGCTTGGCGCTCGCCGACGATGCCGGTACATCGCCAAGCAACTACATCTCCGGCGACTTCGGCCCGCCGCGCGGCGATCCGATCCACGCCGTGCTGACCAGCCCACCGAACGTGCCCGCGCCAACGCTGCGCAATTATCCGGCCAAGGTGATCGTGGAACTCGAAGTCATCGAGAAGGAAATGCCGATTTCCGAAGGCGTGACCTACACGTTCTGGACCTTCGGCGGCACCGTGCCGGGCAGTTTCATCCGCGTGCGCCAGGGCGACACGGTGGAATTTCATCTGAAGAACAGCCCGAACAGCAAGATGCCGCACAACATCGATTTGCACGGCGTCACCGGACCGGGCGGCGGCGCGGCGTCGAGCTTCACCGCGCCGGGACATCAGTCGCAGTTCACGTTCAAGGCGTTGAACCAGGGCCTGTACGTCTACCACTGCGCGACCGCACCCGTCGGCATGCACATCGCGAACGGCATGTACGGGCTGATCCTGATCGAACCGCCGGAAGGTCTGGCGCCGGTCGATCACGAGTATTACGTGATGCAGGGCGATTTCTACACGACCGGCAAATACCGCGAGAAAGGCCATCAGCCGTTCGACATGGAAAAAGCCATCGACGAAAAACCGACTTACGTGCTGTTCAACGGTCACGAAGGTGCGCTGACTGGCGACAAGGCGCTGACCGCCAAGGTCGGCGAAACCGTGCGCCTGTTCGTCGGCAACGGCGGTCCGAACCTGGTGTCGAGCTTCCACGTGATCGGCGAGATTTTCGACACCGTGCGCCCGGAAGGCGGCACGGTCGAGCAGCACAACGTGCAGACCACGCTGGTGCCGTCCGGCGGCGCGGCGATGGTGGAATTCCACACCGAAGTTCCGGGCAGCTACGTGCTGGTCGATCATTCGATCTTCCGCGCCTTCAACAAGGGCGCTCTGGCGATCCTGAAAGTGGACGGACCGGAAAACAAGACGGTGTACTCGGGCAAGGAAGTCGATTCGGTGTATCTGGGCGACCGCGCCGAGCCGAACCTCGCCGCGGTGACGCAGGCGACGAAGGCCGCCGCCGCCGGCAAGCTGACCAAGGAAGAACAGATCAAGGCCGGCAAACAACTATTCACCGGCACCTGCTCTGTCTGCCACCAGGCCAATGGCGAAGGCCTGCCCGGCGTGTTCCCGCCGCTCGCGAAATCGAGCCTCATCGCGGAAGATCCCAAGCATCCGATCCGCATCCTGCTGCACGGTCTGACCGGACCGGTGAAGGTCAACGGCAAGGACTACAACTCGGTGATGCCGCCGATGAACCAGCTCAACGACGATGAGGTCGCGAACATCCTCACCTTCGTGCTCAACAGCTGGGGCAACCCGGGTGGTCGCATCGAAGCCGCGGAAGTCGCCAAGGTGCGGGCGCAACCCGCCACCGCGCCGGCGGCGGAGCACTGAGGTCGCCGGCATGCGCATTGCTGCCTTGCTCGCACTGATGCTCGCGACCGCCTCGGCGGCCGCGGGCGACTACGCGCCGCTGCCCGGCGGTCGCTTCGCCAGCGTGCTGCCGGCCGACACGAAAACTGCGGATATCGTGGTCGCACCGTTCGAGCTGCGCCGGGAACCGGTCACCAATGCGCAGTTCCTGGCCTTCGTGAAAACGCATCCGCAATGGCAACGCGGCAAGATCGCGCCGATTTTTTCCGAATCGCGCTACCTCGCGCACTGGCAGTCGGCAACGTCACTCGGCGCAGACGCCCTGCCGGATCAACCGGTGACGCAGGTGAGCTGGTTCGCCGCGCAGGCGTTCTGCACGAGCGAAAACGCGCGCCTGCCGAGCTGGAACGAATGGGAATTCGCCGCCGCGGCGGATGCCACGCGCGCCGACGCGCGCAGCGATCCGGCCTGGCGCGAGCGCATTCTCAACTGGTATTCGCGGCCGTCGAACGCAGCGGTCGCGCGCACGGGCGGCGATGCGAATTTCTACGGCGTGCGCGACCTGCACGGCCTGGTCTGGGAATGGGTGGACGACTTCAACGCCCTGCT
The DNA here is from genome assembly GCA_035473575.1 of Rudaea sp. GTDB lineage: Bacteria > Pseudomonadota > Gammaproteobacteria > Xanthomonadales > Rhodanobacteraceae > Rudaea. The sequence continues at coordinate 34,824 of DATIOA010000229.1, forward strand.
CGTGGCCAGCGACAGCCGCGACCAGAACGATCCGGACCGGCTCAAGTTTTGCGGCGCCGGCGCGCTCAACCTGCGCGACCGCGACAACTATGCCGTGCTGATGCGCGTGGCCATGCTGTCCGCGCTCAAGGCCGCCGACACCACGGTCAACCTCGGCTTTCGTTGCGCACGCTCCAATCCATCGGGAATCACACCATGAACCTCGTACGACTTCTCGCCTTCGTTCTCGTCTTCGCCTGCATGGCGCCAACGCGCGCCGCCGAATTGCCCGGCGATTCGGTGTATCGCCTGCCGGTCGCGCTGGCCGATCAGGACGGCCACACGTTCCATCTCGCCGACCGTGCCGGCAAGCCGCAGCTCGTGAGCATGTTCTACACCTCGTGCCAGTACATGTGTCCCCTCATCATCGAGTCGCTCAAGCGTACGCAGAAGGCGATCGCACAAGATGGCCAGGCCAAGCCGGCCGTGCTGATGGTCAGCTTCGACGCACAGCGCGACACGCCTGCGCATCTGAAGGAAGTATTCGGCCAGCGCAAGCTCGACGCGACGACGTGGACGCTCGCGCACACGGATGCGGCGAGCGTGCGCCAGCTCGCGGCAGTGCTCGACATCCAGTACCGCGCGCTGCCCGACGGCGAGTTCAACCACACCTCGGTCGTGATCCTGCTCGATGCGCAAGGCCGCATCGCCGCGCGCACGGACAAGATGGACGCCATCGATGCGGATTTCGTGGCGGCGGCGAAGCAGGCGTTCGCGCCATCCGCGTCGAACTGAAGACACCTGCCCAACGTCGGATTGACGGGACCATCCCGCTCGCGGATCGTCGCACTCACGCTTTTGCGAGGAGTGCGCGTGATGCGTGTCCGTTCATTGCAGCTTGCGTCCGCCACGCTTTCTACCTTGATCGCGGCGCAATGCGGCGCGGCCACCCTCGACGTCACCGTGGGCCAGAACTCATCCGGGCAAGCCGCACTCGCGTTCAATCCGCCGACGCTGACCATTCATGTCAACGACACGGTGCGGTTCACGAACGCCGGCGGCGTGCACAACGTGGACACTTACGGCGCGTCCGTGACCGCATTCCATTGTTCCAACGATTGCAGCGGCGGCAGCAACAGCGCGCCGAGCGCGAATGCCTGGGTTGCAACGGTGACGTTCGCCAGCGCCGGCACCGTGACCTACCACTGCGACCTGCATGGCACGATTACCGGCTCGGGCGCGGGCGCGACCTGCAGCGGCATGTGCGGCACAATCACCGTATTGTCGAGCGTGCCGGTGCGGCTGCAATCGTTCGACGTCGATTGAAGGCCCGAAAACGACGATGCCGGCGTGGAGCCGGCATCGCGAAACGCTCAGGCAAGTTGGATCAGGCGGCTTTCTGCCACTGACCCAATGCGGCGAGTCCATTCTCCTTCGCGCGCAGCGACACGGTCTTCTGCGCTTCGGCGAAATTCCTGGCCATGTCCTTGGCCCAGAGTTTCAGCGCAGCCGACTGCATGGCGCGGCCGTAGCTGAACGACAGCGGCCACGGATGCGGACCGATCTGGTTCATCGCATTCAAATGCGCGGTAGCCTGCTCGTCACTCTGCCCGCCGGACAGGAACACGATGCCGGGAATCGCTGCCGGCACCGAAGCCTTGAGGCAACGCACGGTCATTTCCGCGACTTCGTCGATATCGGCCTGTTGCGCGCAACTCTTGCCCGCGATCACCATGCTGGCTTTCAGGATCGTGCCTTCGAGCATGACGTTTTGCTCGTACAGCGCGCCGAACAACGAGCGTAGCGTCGCCTCGGTCACTTCGAAGCATTCATCGATTTCGTGCGCGCCGTCCATCAGGATTTCGGGTTCCACCATCGGCACAATGCCGGCTTCCTGGCACAGCGCGGCATAGCGCGCCAGCGCGTGGCAATTCGCCTCGATGCAGCTGCCGGTCGGCATGTCGTCGCCGATCGTGATGACGGCGCGCCACTTGGCGAACTTGGCGCCGAGTTTGGCGTATTCGTTCAGGCGCTCGCGCAGGCCGTCCAGGCCTTCGGTCACGACTTCGCCGGGGAAGCCGGCCAGCGACTGCGGGCCCTTGTCGACTTTGATGCCCGGCAGGATGCCGTTGTCCAGCATGAGCTTGGTGAACGGCACGCCGGCCTTGGTCGACTGACGCAGGGTTTCGTCGTACAGGATCGCGCCGGAAATGTGCTCGGAAAGATTCGGCGCGGTCAGCAGCATTTCACGGTAGGCGCGGCGGTTTTCCTCGGAATTGGGCACGTTCACCGCGGCAAAGCGCTTGGCAATCGTGTTCGTGGATTCGTCGATCGCGATGATGCCCTTGCCGGGCGCGACCATCGCCTGGGCGATGGATTCGAGTTGTTCGATGCTCATTTCGGACTCCGCGGATGCGCGGCGGCCCCACGCCGCCGGATAGGGCGCGAATTATAGTCCGGGCCGGGGTTCGGCGCGAGCCGATCAGTGCACCGGGATCACGACGTCGTCATCGCCGTACCCCGAAAGCCGACAGGCGGCAAGCGCCTGCGCGCGCCGGGCGAGGTCGCTCGCGTTCGGCGAATTCGCGGACGGCAAGTTGAACGGCATTACCACATAGGTGCGCACCGGCAGGCGGCTGGCGTTCTGCGGCGTGGCGGCGAAGCGCATTTCGGAAACCACGTTCACGGCCACCTTGGCCAGGTCGCCGTCCGGGACGATCTTTTCCAGCGTCACCTCGCGCGTGCGACCGTCGTTGCCGATGGTGTAGGCGACCGCCGCACAGGTCGGCGCGTCGAGGTTCTTGCCGCGGAACGGCACGTTGGCCGACGTCGCCGATTTGGACTGAAGCAGCCAGTAGCGCGCCAGGTTTTCAGGCGAAATCTTCTTTACGTTTTCGGCAGCGAAAACGTTGCCGGCGAAAATTGTCGCGATCAGGACGATGGATAGTTTGGTCATGGCGGTCTCCTACAAATCCCCTAATCCTTCTGCCACGCCGCCAGCGCCGACGCGCAGCAGTTTCAGCGTGTTCGTGCCACCGTGCTGGCCGGTGTGGTCGCCGTGGGTGAGGATGACGCGATCGCCCTCGGCGAGACGTTGCAAATTATACAAATGCTGGATCGCGGCCTTGGCCGTGTGCATGGCGTCGCCGCCGAGCGGGTCGAACTCGACCGGCACCACGTCGCGCAGCAGAAGCATGCGCCGACGCGCGGCCTCGCGCCGCGACAGCGCGTAGATCGGCACGGCGGAACGGTAACGCGACAACCATTGCGCGGTCGCGCCGGATTCGGTCAGCGCCACGATCGCGCGCGGGGCGACCTGCTCAGACAGGAACATCGCCGCCATCGCCACGGCCTGATCGGTGCGATCGAGCTTGTGCGAGCCAATGTGGTAGCGCTCGGTGGCGTCGAACTGGTGCTCGGCGCCCAGGCACACGCGGCGCATCGCCGCCACGGCCTTGTCCGGATGCTTGCCGGCGGCGGTTTCCTGCGACAGCATCACCGCGTCGGTGCCATCGAGCACGGCGTTGGCGACATCGAGCACCTCGGCGCGCGTGGGAATCGGCGATTCGACCATCGACTGCATCATCTGCGTCGCGGTGATCACCGCCTTGTTGCGCGCGAGCGCCTCACGGATGATTTTTTTCTGGATGCCGGGCAGTTCGGCATCGCCGATTTCCACGCCCAGGTCGCCACGCGCGACCATCACCACTTCGGATGCGTCGATGATCTCGCCCAGCACCGCGATTGCCTCGGCGCGTTCGATCTTCGCCACCAGTGCCGCGCTGCCGCCCGCGGCGCGCAGCAACTTGCGGCTTTCGATCATGTCTGCCGCGGATTTGGCGAAGGATACGGCGAGAAAATCCGCACCGATTTCGGCCGCGAGGCGTATGTCGAGCTTGTCCTTCTCCGCCAGCGCGGTCAGCGACAGGCCGCCGCCGAGGCGATTGATGCCTTTGCGATCCGACAGCGCGCCGCCGACCTTGACAACGGTGCGGATCGTGGTGCCGTCGATGCGTTCGACGTCGAGTGCGATCAGGCCGTCGTCGAGCAGCAGCGTGTCGCCGGTTTTCACGTCTTTGTACAAGCCCAGGTAACTCACGCCGACGCGATGGACGTCGCCCGGCGCGGCGTTCGCGTCGCATTCCAGTGCGAAGGGTTTGCCCGGCTCCAGCAATACGGGAGCGCTGGCGAATTTCGCGATGCGGATTTTCGGACCCTGCAGGTCGGCGAGGATGCCGACTTCGCGACCGAGCTTCGCGGCCACTTCGCGCGCCTCGCGCGCACGCCGGCGCTGTTCGTCCGCCGAACCATGCGACATGTTCAAGCGCACCACGTCGACGCCCTCGACGAGGATTTTCTCCAGCATGCCCGGCGCGTCGGTGGCGGGGCCGAGCGTGGCGATGATCTTGGTGCGGCGCAGTTGCGAATCCATGCGGCAATCCTTGCGGAAGAATCGCTTAAACTACCACATCGTACGCACGGACTTGCGTTTCAGTCGGCCCGCGACGCAAGCGCCGCTACCGCCGGCAGTTCCTTGCCTTCGAGGAACTCGAGGAACGCGCCGCCGCCGGTGGAGATGTAGGAAATATCCTTTTCCACACCGTATTTTTCCACTGCCGCGATGGTGTCGCCACCGCCGGCAATTGAAAACGCCTTCGATTTCGCGATCGCCTGCGCGAGCGTTTGCGTGCCCTTGCCGAAGGCGTCGAACTCGAACACGCCGACCGGTCCGTTCCAGACCACCGTGCCGGATTGGCCGATCAGCGCGGCGTAGCGTGCCGCGGTGTCCGGACCGATATCCAGAATCATGTCGCCGGATGCGACATTTTCCACTCTTTTCACCGTGGCCGGCGCGGTTGCGGAAAATTCCGGCGCGACGACGACG
>DATIOA010000230.1:0-2017 GCA_035473575.1 Rudaea sp.
ACACCATTCTCGCCATGGACCTGTCCCATGGCGGTCATCTCACCCACGGCGCGCCGGTGTCCCACATGGGGCGTTTGTTCAACTTCATTCGCTACAAGACGGCCCCGTCAAACGGCGGCGCGATAGATTTCAACGAATTGCGCGCGATTGCGCGTGAAGCGCGTCCGAAGATGGTGTTGTGCGGCTACAGCTCCTATCCGCGCGACCTGGACTATGCGGCATTCAAGAGTATCGCCGACGAAGTTGGCGCGCTCACGATGGCTGACGTGAGCCACTATGGCGGATTGGTTGCCGCGAATGTTATGCGCAATCCGCTTGATGCCGGCTTCGACGTCATGACGACGACATCCCACAAGACACTGCGCGGCCCCCGTGGCGGGATCATCCTATGCCGGAAAGAAAATGCCGGTCGGATCGATGCTTCCGTCTTTCCCGGTTTACAGGGCGGACCTCACATGAACGTCGTGGCCGGGATTGCCGTGACGCTCAAGAAGGCGGCGACCTCGGATTTCCAGGTTTACGCGCGGCAGGTTTTGCGCAACGCGAAGGTTCTTGCCGGCGCGCTGATGGAGCGCGGGATGAAGCTGGTCACGGACGGGACGGATAATCACATGATGGTCGTCGATACGGTAGCGTCCGTCGGACGGGACGGGCGAGCAGCCGAGGACGTGCTCGATGCCATAGCCATCACCACAAACAAGCAAGTTATTCCAGACGATCCGCGCCCGCCGCTCAGGCCGAGCGGTATTCGCCTTGGGACACCGGCGGCGACCACGCGTGGCATGGGAGAATCCGAAATGCGTCGTATCGGCGAGTTCATTGCGGCGGCTCTGCAGGCGAACGGAGACGATGTGGTCGTCGCGCGCCTCAGGTCAGAGTGCGTCGAGATGTGCCGAGCTTTTCCTGTTCCAGGCCTGGTGTCTAGGTCCGGACCGAACTGATCGGCTGCAAGCCAGCAACCGCAACTTGGCGCGCAGATATGCAGAACGGAGTTGGGCGCCGGCGCCCAACCTCGATCATGCTTACCCACTGAACTTAGTTGCACGACAGAAGACCGCTACGGCTCAAGCCGGCGGGAGCGCGTTCGCGCGAACGGTTATGTCGGCACTGGCCGCGCAATCCGCGAGACGACGTCCGCCCGCACTGTGATGCGTGTCACTGTTGTCGTGGGTTTCGGCAAGATAAAATGGTGATCGAAACGCATGCATGGCCGGCCGCGTCGCGTGCCGGCCTTGCCAGCAGCCGGCAAAGGCGCGAACATTTGCAGGCGTTCCTGCAGGGAGCCACACCGATGATCCGCCGCGTCCTGTTGCTGATGGCAATGACGGTCGTCGTTGCGGTGTCGGCTTCGCCTGCCATCGCCGACCGGCGCGTTGCGCTCGTGATCGGAAACTCCGCCTACCAGAACGTCGCCCGACTGGAAAATCCGCGCAACGACGCCCTGTTGATGGCGGCGACGCTGCAGGAACTGGGTTTTACCCTGATCGGCGATGGCGCGCAGCTCGATCTCGACAAGGCAGGCCTTGACTCCGCCGTGCAGAAGTTCGGCGCCTCGCTGCAGGGCGCGGAGGTCGGAATGTTCTACTATGCCGGCCACGGCGTCCAGGTGCGCGGTTCGAACTATCTGGTGCCGGTCGGCGCCAATCCGACACGCGAGGCCGATGTCGACTTCCAGATGGTGGATGTCAGCCTGGTGCTTCGCCAGATGGAAGGCGCCGGCACCCGGCTCAATCTCGTGGTGCTCGATGCCTGCCGCAACAATCCGTTCGGTGGACGCGGCTTGCGCGCGACCGATGGGGGCCTTGCCCAGATGCGCGCGCCGGAGGGAACGCTGATTTCCTTTGCGACCCAGCCCGGCAACGTCGCCCTCGATGGCGAAGGAAACAGCCCCTACACCAAAGCATTGGCGGCCACGATCCGCAAAAGCGGGCTCGACATATTCCAGACCTTCAACGAGGTCGGGCTCGCGGTGAAGCGCTCGACCGGCGGCTCGCAGCAACCTTGGGTCTCGAGCTCG
>DATIOA010000231.1:0-11446 GCA_035473575.1 Rudaea sp.
TGGCCAGAGACAGGGTCGTATAGTAACGAGAGCGCCTGCACGCGACCCTCAGCGGCCGATCGAGACCGGCAGCTATTGGGCGATGATCTCACATGCGCTTGGCAGTTGGTTGTCTCGTGCCGTGACTATTGTGAAGGGACATGGGAGAGCTTCAACTCATTTGTATCCGCGTGGGCGTCCAAACCTCGCTCCAGCGCGCGAGCTTTTGCTGCGCCGACAATCGTTGCGGCGACACAACTGCTTCTGCTGGGAAGGCGTCTCGGTGATCGAATGCATTTCGATTGACGGCACCGAGTAAGTTCCCGCGCGTGTCCTGGGCCACAACCGCAACCAACACACCGCAGTTGCGACAGATCATGAATTCAGCTTGTTCTGAGCCTTGCCGGTAATGTTGGAGCACACCAGCCTGCAAAGCACGAAGCGTTAGAGTGCCTTTGGGGTCGGAGATCCATGCAGCGTGGTGGCGCATGCAGAAGTCGCAATCGCAAGCGCGCGGCGTGAGATTCGTGACGGAGAGTTCTGTCTCCAGATTCCAGCGGAGCTTGCTGCAATGGCAGCCGCCTGTATGTGAATAGGTTGTCATTTGATCAGCGGAGACCAGACGGACCTGGAGCTAGCGACGCCAAGTAGGCCAAGTACGCCAAGTTTGCGCCAAAGTACGGTCGGCGATCTGCTCTTGGCACAATATGGAAGGGTCAGGTTTCACAGCCACCGCCGCACGCTGGCCTTGTACGACACGTACTCGCTGCCAAAGAGCTTCAAGAGCGCGCGCTCTTCAGGCGCAATCTGGAAACGACTCAGGTACAGCACGAAGGCTGCCGCTCCGAGCAGAGCCCAAGGCGAAGACAGAAAGACCACCCACGCGACCAAGATCAGCAAGAGGCCCAGGTACATGGGATTTCTGGTGAACCGGTAGATGCCTGTGCTGACCAAAGACGAGGCCTCTTCTGGCCTGGTGGGATGCACCGTCGTTCGCGCCCTGCGAAATGAAAGGACGCCCGCGACGGCTAGAGCAACGCCCGCCACGACGAGCGCGAGAGACGCCACCAAGCGAACGGACGAAGGCATTTCGACTTGCGGAGTAAGCCGGGCAATGCCCCAGATGATGAGCGCGGCGGTGACTGCGACCGCAGGCGGCGGAACCCTGGTTTCGAGCGACATCTGCGCTCCTCTTGTGGGATCAACGCTGAACTAAGCGGCGGCTGTGGCAGACGTGTGATAGTAGCGCAACCGAGCATCAGCCGTCCGCTTGAGCGAATTGTTAGCAGTCTGCAGGTTGAATCTCGGCGTCCGCCCCAGTGTTACAGACCAGCTGGTATTTGCGACCAGGTAAAAAGTCGAATGCGAGCGATGATTTGCCGGAGCCGTTGTGCGAACTTGGACATGAGTATTGAACCGTTCTATGGCCCGCAGCAACTGCAGCTGAAAGCTTTTGCCCGAACCCAAACTCTTGTCCGTCAATAGCGTCGATGCCATAGACATAACCATCTAGGACTTGGGTCTGCGAATTAAACGACAGAGTGGCCGGCGAATCTTGATGGACGGCGCTGTGTGCAGAAGATGTGACCGTGGCCAAGATGGCGGCAATTACGACAGCTGAGATGTTCATGGGTACCCTCATTGGGTGGGGACGAATAGCCGTTGTGTGGTTGCAATCGAGGTTATTTAGTTCCGGCAAGTTTGCGCGTCAGGATGAAAGGCAGCGATGGCACGACAGACGGTTGTTCGACTGCCAACCACTAAGTAGTCCCCATACGGGGTGTTGGCCGGTATCGTCGGACTCGGCGAAACCGTGGTCAAGCCGCCTTCCTGATCACAAGCGCGAACGAAACGATCAATCCTCGTTCGCGGAATCATGACCCGCATTCGGATCGTCCAGGAATCCACCACCGTCGTCAGAATCGGAGGATTCCTCGCGCGGCTCGACTGAACGCTCGCTGCGCTCGACCTGCTTCTGCCAGCGCGTCTTGATCGGATTCGCGCCTTCGTTCGCTTCGGCCGCGGCCACCAACGCGTGCTTTTGCTCGTCGGGCAGAGCGGCCCAGTGACGATTCTCGATCGCACCGGCCAGGGCATAGAGCAGGTTTAGGCTGGGCCGGAAGCCGGCGCGCTTGACCTTCATGAACGCATCGACCGGACCGAGCTTGACGAGGTCGTCTTGCGTGCGCACGCCGACCTGACGCAGCCACGCCGCACCCTTGGGCCCGACGTTGCGAATCTTGTTGCTGTCGTCCTTCGCGGCCATGCTCAACCTTTAAGCGATTCCATGAAGATGCCGGCCAGCGTTTCCATGCCGGCGCGGTCGTCGTCATCGAAACGCGCAACATGCGGACTGTCCACGTCCCACACGCCGATCAGATTCTCGCCATCGAACAGCGGCACCACGATTTCCGAGCGCGAAGCCGAATCGCAGGCGATGTGACCCGGGAAGGCGTTGACGTCGCGCACGACCTGGGTTTGCCGTGTCGCCGCGGCGGTGCCGCACACGCCCTTGCCGAGCGCGATGCGCACGCAGGCGGGCTGGCCCTGGAACGGCCCGACCACGAGCTCGGCGCCATCGTAGAAATAGAATCCGGCCCAATTCAGATCGGGCAGCGCGTGATACACAAGCGCGGCGAAATTCGCCGCGTTGGCGATGCGGTCGCGCTCGCCGTGCAGCAAGCCGCGCGCCTGCTCGGCGAGTTCGGCGTAGAGCCCGGGCTTGCTGTCGGCGCGGATGGCATTGGCGGTGAACATGCCGGCATTCTAGCGTGTGGCGGATATCGGCGCAGCGAATTATCCTGCTATCGCCATTCGGAGCTTTTCATGACCAAGTCTATTTCCAGCTCTCTGCACATTCGCCGTCACGAACCGACGCGTCTGGAGGGTTTCGTCGATGCCGCGTTCGCGTTCGCGATCACGCTGATCGTGATTGCCGTTGGCCACGTGCCTGATACTGTATCGGACATGTTGCATGCCTTGCGTGATGTACCCACGTTTGCGGTTTGTTTCTGGTTGATCGCGCGCATCTGGAAAAGCCATCGCGATTTCAGCCGTGTTTACGGCCTGGACGACGCGACAACAACCTGGCTCAGCTTGCTGCTCGTATTCGTCGTGCTGATTTACGTGTATCCATTGCGCATCCTGTTTGGATCGATGTTCGCGAGCTTCGGCAGCGGTTGGCTTTCCACGCAGGACAACGCCGTGCACAGCTACTTCGAGTTGCGCGCGGCGTTTGTCGTGTTCGGCATCGGCTATGCGGCGATCTGGTGCGTTTTCGCTCTGTTATACCGGCACGCGCTGCGGTTGCGTGCGATCATCGGCCTAGGCACCGCCGAAATCGAAGCGACACGATTTCAGCTCGCGATGAACATGGCATTCGCCGCTGTCGCCGTGCTGTCCGTGACGCTGGCCATGACCTTGCCATTTGCGACGCAGCCGAAGACGGTTGGGTTGCCCGGTTTCGTTTACCTGCTCATGTCGCCGATTGCCATCGGGCTTGCGCGCCATTGGCGGCGGCGCATCGACGCACTACCCGACAGCGCATGAGCCGTAGTGTTTTCATCGCCGGCACCGACACCGGCATCGGCAAATCGGTGGTATCCGCCACTCTGCTTGCCGCACTCAATGCGAGCGGACATCGCGCCGTCGGCATGAAGCCCGTCGCCAGCGGCTGCGTCGAAACACCTGCCGGTTTGCGCAACGAGGACGCGGAACTGTTGATCGCGCACAGCGCCGGCGCGCCGGATAACGCGCAGGTCAATCCGTTCGCCCTGCCCGAGGCGATTGCACCGCATCTGGCCGCCAGACACGCCGGCGTGGAAATCCGACTCGATCCGATCAATGCCGCATTTGCCGCATTGTCCACAAATGATGATTTTGTCGTGGTCGAAGGCGTGGGCGGCTGGATGGTGCCGTTGTCGGATACGCTGATGCAGGCCGATCTCGTGCGCGCGCTGCGCTTGCCCGTGATCCTCGTCGTCGGCCTGCGCCTGGGTTGCCTGAACCACGCCCAGCTTTCCGCGCGCGCCATCCTTGATGACGGCTGCAAACTCGCCGGCTGGATCGCAAACCGCGTCGATCCGCAGATGGATTGCGCCGAGGAAAATCTCGCCACGTTGCGCGCGCTGCTTCCGGCGCCATGTCTGGGCGCGCTGCCGCATGCCAGCGCACCCGACCCGCGCGCGCTGGCGGTGCATCTGCGTGCGGCAGTCTCGGTTATTGTTTCGGGCGCATATCCTCCGGCGCCTTGACCGGATCCGCCGGGCGTGGCGGAAACGCGAACGGCTTGTCGGCAATCGCCTTCTTGAGCTCCTCGATGCCGCGGTCGAGCTGCGGATCGCGGCCGGCGAGCTGCGCCGAGACGTCTTGCTCGACGACGATGTCGGGATCGACGCCGTGGCCTTCGACGACGTATTGGCCTTGCGTGTTCGCGCTCGCGAATTCGGGCACATTGATGTGACCGCCGTCGATGGCCGGGCCCCAGTCGGTGATGCCGACCACGCCGCCCCAGGTGCGCACGCCGATCAGTGGGCCGAGTTTGGCCTGCTTGAACATGTAGGAAAAGATGTCGCCGTCTGACGCGGTCGTGCCGTTGCACAACGCAACGAGGTGGCCGAGGAAGGTCTGCTGCGGGTAGGTGCCGGTGAAATCGAGGCCGCGCGCGTAGTCGAGACCAAGCAGCTTGCGCGACAGGCGCTCGATGATCATCGCCGAAACGTTGCCGCCGCCGTTGTCGCGCACGTCGACGACGAGGCCCTGTTTGCGCAGCTGCGGGTAGTACGCCTTGATGAACTCACGGATGCCGTCGGCGCCCATGTCGGGGATATGCAGGTAACCGATCTGGCCGTTGCTGGCCTTGGCCACGTACTCGCGGTTGTGCTCAACCCAGGCGAGGTAGTTGAGCGGCAGTTCGTCATCGATCGGCTTGACCAGCACGGTACGCGCACCTTCGCGACCGGGCTTGCCGTTGACGGTGAACTGCACGAGCTGCCCCGGCGCCGTGCGCAGCAGGCGGTACGGGTTGTCGTGCGCGGTCAGCGCCTGGCCGTTGATGGCGACGACGTAGTCGCCTTGCTTCACCTCGACGCCGACCTCGGTGAGCGGCGAGCGGTAGCGCTCCTCGTCGTTCTGACCCTTGAGGATTTTCGCGATGCGGTACTGGCCGCTCGCCGCGTCGAGCGCGAAGCGCGCGCCGACCAGGCCGACATGCGGCTTCTTCGGCAGGCCGATGTCGCCGCCGCTGACGTAGGCGTGTCCGCTCGACAGTTCCGCAACCATCTGGCCGAGCAGGTAGTTGAGGTCGCTGCGGTCGCCGACCCAGGCCAGCATCGGCTCGTACTTGGCGCGGATCGCGTTCCAGTCGTAGCCGTGCATGTTCTTCGCGTAGTAATAGTCGCGGTAGCGGCGCCACGTTTCGCCGAAGATCTCCGCGTATTCGGCTTTCGGATCGACCAGCGCGAACAGGCCGTCGGTCTTGACCTCCTTCGCCTCGGGCTTGCCGGCGCTGAGGTCGATCCACTTGTAGGCGCCGTCGCTCTTGACCAGCGCGGTGCCGCCGTCGTCGGAAATCGACAGGTCGCCGACGCCTTCGAAGACCGTGCTGCTCTTGCGCTCCTCGAACGACCAGCTCACGAGCTTGGTCTTGAACGCGCCTTCGCGGCCGTAGTACGGCGCGTCGCCGACGACGTAGAGGATCGCCTTTTTCGTGATCGCAATGCCGGCGATGTTGTCGGGTTCGATCGGCGCGCGCACGACGCGTCCGTCCAGACCATCGAAGTCGATGTGGTCGTTGATCTCGTCCGGCGATTTCGGTTTGGCCTTGCCCTTGTCGGCATCCTTCTTGTCGGCATCGTCCTTCTTCTCGCCCGCCGCGGCGCTGTCGTTGCGCGGCGCAAACGGGTTCTCGACATCCTTGCGCAGCGCGAGCGCGAAGATGCCGGTGTCGCGGTTTGCGGCGAAGTCCCATTCGATGCCCGAGATCTGCGGCGTCCACTCGCGGTCGCCGAGGTAGTATAGGTACTTGCCGTCGGGCGAGAACACCGGGCCGTAAGCGTTGAAGCGCGGCGCGCCCAGATGCACGTCCTTGCCGGCAGCGACATCGCGCACGTAGAGCTGCGATTGCAGCGTGTCCTTGTCGGTGAGCGTATAGGCAAGGTAATGGCCGCCCGGCGACCAGGCGTAGTCGCGGCGCGAGATCGACGGATCGTGCGCAACGACGGGCGCCGGACCACCGCTGGACGAAACGATACGCAAGTTGTTGCTGCTGTCGACGAAGGCGATGCGCGCGCCGTCCGGCGACCAGCGCGGCGCGTAAAGGCGGCCGAAATTTTCGCTGCTGATTTTTTTCGCATTGCCGCCGTCGGCATTGCGCGTCCAGACCGCTTCTTCGCCGCCTTCGTCGGAAACGTAGGCAAGGTGCTTGCCGTCGTGCGACCAGTTCGCTTCGCGCTCGTGCACACCGGGCGTGTGCGTGAGGTCGAGCGTGATGCCGTCCTTGAGCGGCACGCTGAACAGCTCGCCGCGCGCGGTGAACACGGCACGCTTGCCGTTGGCGCTGAGGCTGAAGTCCTCGACGTGGTCCTTGACGCTGACCTCCTGCGCGCGCGCGCGCACCAGATCGCTCGGTACGGTGATGTCGAGCGCGCGATTCGTGTTCGCGTTCGTATCGTAGACGTGCAGTACGCCGTCGACCTCGAACGCGATCTGGCCTTTGCCGTCGCCGCTGGCCCAGCGCGCGTCCTGGCCCTTGTAGTCGGTGAGCTGTTTCGTCTCGCCGCTCGCCGTGTCATAGCGATACAAATTCAGGTGCTCGCCGCGGTCGGCAAGGAAGTAGATGCCATTGCCGATCCACACCGGATCGCGGTCGGTGTTCGGGTCGTTGGTGATGTTCTTCGCCGACTTCGTGGCGAAGTCGTAGATGTACAGGTCCTGCGCCCAGCCGCCGACGTAGCGGTTCCAGGTGCGGAAATCGCGGAATTTCGGCGAGTAGACGATCTGCGAACCGTCGGGCGAGTAGCGGCCGACGCCCGCGGTCGGCATCGGCAGCATGACCGGCTCGCCGCCTTCGGCCGACACCGTGTACAGGTGCGGGCCCGATTCGTTGATCGAATCCTGGTAGGAGCGGAACAGCACCGACTTGCCGTCCGACGTCCAGCCGTAGACCTGGCTATCGAATCCCCAGCGCTGCGGCAGCGGACCCTTGGACGGATAAAACGTGAGCTGCTTCGGTTCCCCGCCGTACGCCGGAATCGTGTAGACCTGATCGTCGCCGCCGTATTCGCCGGTGAACGCGATGGTCTTGCAGTCCGGCGAAAAACGCGCCGATTGTTCCAGGCCCGGACCCGCGGTCAGCCGCGTCGCAGTGCCGCCTTGCGTCGAAGCGGTCCACAGGTCGCCCGCGTAGGTGAACACGACGCGCTCGCCGCAGACGTCGGGAAAGCGCAGCAATTTGGTTCCGGCGAACGCGAATGGCGTCGACGCGCAAAGCACGAGAGTGGCGGCAAGCTGCAGGCGGCGGTGGGACATGGGCATCTTCCGGCGGGCGTAAAGGGTGACGGATTTTAGCGTCCGCCGGCACGCGCCGGCAGGGACGAAAGTCACGGGCCTGCACGCGCGCGGCTCTGCTAGACTTGCAGGCCGTGCGAGGAGATTTATGTCGGTTCAGCGCTATTACCTGTCCATCGATGACCTGGCCCGCGCACGCGGCCAGATCAACGAATTGTCGTTCCAGGGCAATTCGCCCGGCAGCTTCGCGGCCCTGCTCCAATCGGCATTGCGCGAGCCCACGCTGTGGCAGCGCTGGCGCGCGATGCAGCCGGATCCGGACGCCGTCGATCCGGCGCTGGGTGCGAGCGACCCGCAAGCCACGGTCAGCGCCGAACAAGCCGACATGCACACCGACATCCTCGTCACCACCAGCCTGCCGCATGCCATCCTCAAACACCGCCTGACCCTGCTGGTCGGTGCGCACTGGAGTTTGCGCGACGTCAAGACCGCTTGATGCCGCGTGGACGCGTTGCTTTTTCCATTCGTATACTTCGTGGAGTTCTTGCCATGTTCCGAATCCGTTTGCTGCCCGTCGCCATGACCGCCGTGCTCGCCGCCTGCGCGCAAGCGCCGCAGAAACCAGAACCGGCCAAGACCGCCGCGACCGCTCCGGCACCGCAGCATGTCAATCCGTTCCTCGCAGCCAGCACGTTGCCGTTCCACGCACCACCCTTCGACAAGATCACCGACGCCGACTACCAACCGGCGATCGAGGAAGGCATGCGCCAGCAGATCGCCGAGGCCGACAAGATCGCGAACGATCCGGCGCCGCCGACATTCGAGAACACCTATGTGGCGCTGGAGAAGACCGGCACCCTGCTGTATCGCGTCATGGCCGTATTCAACGGCGTCAGTGGCGCGAATACCGACGACACCCTGCAAAAATTGCAGGAAACCGAAGCGCCCAAGCTCGCGGCGCACCAGGATGCCATCTACCTCAACGGCAAGCTCTTCGCCCGCGTCGACGCGGTGTACAACGAACGCGCGAAATTGAAGCTGGATCCGGAATCGCTACGCCTGGTCGAGGTCGTGCACGCGAACTTCGTTCGCGCCGGCGCCAAGCTGTCGGCGGCGGACAAGAGCAAACTCGAAGCCCTGAACAAGGAGGAATCCTCGCTCAGCGCCGGCTTCATCAACAAGCTGCTCGCCGCCGCCAAGGCCGGCGCGCTCGTCGTCGACGACAAGGCAAAACTTGCCGGCATGTCCGCTGCCGACATCGCCGCGGCCGCGCAGGATGCCAAGGCGCGCGGCCTGGAAGGCAAATGGGTGATCCCGTTGCAGAACACCACGCAACAGCCGGCACTGCAAGAGCTGAGCGATCGCGCCACGCGCCAGGCCCTGTTCGAAGCCTCGTGGAACCGCGCCGAGCACGGCGACGCCAACGACACGCGCGCCACCATCGAGCGTCTCGCCCAACTGCGCGCCGAAAAGACCAAGTTGCTGGGTTTCCCGAACTTCGCCGCATGGAGCCTGCAGGATCAGATGGCCAAGAATCCGGCCACGGTATTCGCTTTCATGCACAAGCTTGCGCCCGCCGCGGTCGCGCGCGCGCGTGCGGAAGGACGCGACATCCAAGCCACCATCGACAAGGATCAGAAGGCGCTCGGCAAACCATCGTTCAAGCTCGAGCCCTGGGATTGGGAACACTACGCCGAGCAGGTGCGCAAGGCGAAGTACGACCTCGACGAGAGCCAGATCAAGCCCTACTTCGAGTTGAACAACGTGCTGGAAAACGGCGTGTTCTACGCCGCGCACCAGTTGTACGGCCTGAGTTTCAAGGAACGCCACGACATTCCGGTTTACCAGTCCGATATGCGCGTGTTTGAAGTTTCCAACGCCGACGGTTCGCCGCTCGCGCTGTTCTATTGCGACTACTTCAAGCGCGACAACAAGAACGGCGGCGCGTGGATGGACAACTTTGTCGGCCAATCCAAGCTGCTCGGCACGAAGCCCGTCATCTACAACGTCGCCAACTTCACCAAGCCGGCGCCCGGCCAGCCGGCGCTGCTGTCGTGGGACGACGTGATCACCATGTTCCATGAGTTCGGCCATGCCCTGCACGGCATGTTCGCGAACGAGGAATACCCGACCCTGTCCGGCACGAACACTGCGCGCGACTTCGTCGAATTCCCGTCGCAGTTCAACGAACACTGGGCGAGCGTGCCGGAAGTCTTCGATCACTTCGCCAAGCACTACCAGACCGGCGCGGCGATGCCGGCGGACCTCGTCGCCAAGATGCGCAAGGCCGGCCAGTTCAACAAGGGCTACGACATGACCGAGGCGATCGCCGCCGCGCTGCTCGACATGGAATGGCACACCTTGCCGGCGAGCGCGCCGTTGCAGAACGCGGACAAGTTCGAGGTCGCCGCGCTGAAGAAGGACAAGGTTGACCTGAGCTACGTGCCGCCGCGCTATCGCTCGAGTTATTTCCTGCACATCTGGGGCAACGGCTATTCCGCCGGTTACTACGCCTACTCCTGGACGCAAATGCTCGCCGACGACGCCTACGAATGGTTCAAGGAACACGGCGGCCTGACCCGCGAAAACGGCGATCGCTTCCGCGCCATGGTGCTCTCGCGCGGCAATACCGAAGTCCTTGCCAAGATGTACCGCGACTGGCGCGGCAAGGATCCGAGCATCGAGCCGATGCTGATCGACCGCGGATTGAAGGCGGCGCCGAAGTCTCGAAAGAATTGATATTTACAATCAACGTGTTACATGGAAAGGCCCGCGTCCTGCGGGCCTTTCTGTTTTTGTGACGCAGTTTGCATTTTGAGCCGAATCCGCTAGCTTATGCAGCGGGGTTCCGTCCTGGGGCGGAATTTTCACTCGCCGCGCGATACGACCGTATGCAGAACCTCATGCGGCATTTCGTGGCAACGTTCGTCATCACATTGGGGAAAACGATGAAAACTCTATTGAGCAAGATCGGATTGTCCGCGTTGTTGGCATTCGCCGTAATTGCGAGCGCGTCCGCCGACAGCAGCAATGACGCGGGCAAACCTTCGTCAGCCAAAGCAGCCACACCGTCCCCGCCGTCGGCTTTTACGGCCACATACACCCTGACGGCCAGCTCGCCCACCCAAATCGATCGTCTTACTCGCGACGGCGTCCCAAGCACTTGCGCTACACCCAAAACGTATCCAGGAGGATTTAGTCCGGGCACTCCCTACGTGCATCTGGTAACCGCATCATTTTCCAACCCCACGGGTTCTGCGGTTTGTGCGACAGTGACATTGGCGGCCAGTGCGACATGCGTGGGAAATGTGTTTGCCACCGCTTATTCGGGCAGTTTCAACCCCGGTGATTTGTCGGCCAATTATCTGGCCGATTCGGGCAGCAGCCTCATCAGTGCATCCTCCTCGGAATCGTTCGAAGTACTGGTTCCAGCCAACGGCTCGATCGTGTTCAACATCAACGAAGCCAATCAGGATGCAACCGAGAACTGCGGCTTCACGATTTCATCGCCGAATCTCATTGCCGCGGCATCCGCTGCCCCGACCATTCCCGCGCCGGCACTGGAGCTGCGCAACTTGATACTCGTCGGTTTGGGCTTGCTGGTCCTCGGCCTGATCGTCATCAAGCGCCGCATGGCATAAGTGGTTTCAACCGCCTCGCGCTGCAGCGCGAGGCGGTTCAATACGCGAACTCGGCAAACACGGGATCCACGCTGCCCTGCCACGGGCCGTGGAAAAGTTCGAGTTTGCGTTCGGCGGCGGTTTGATTGGCTTGCGCGAACTCGATCAGCGGTTCGAGGAAGACGGCCTCGCTCGCGCCGGTGGAGTTGAGGCAATTGCGGCGTGCGAGTCCATTGCCGGCGATCTTCAGCGCTTCGAGCGCGAGTTCGCGCACCGTGCTGTTGCGGAACGGAAGTTTCAACGCATGCTTCGGCACGCCGTCGCGCAAGGCGTGGCGCTCG
>DATIOA010000232.1:0-7270 GCA_035473575.1 Rudaea sp.
TTCGCGGTCCTCGCCGAGATAGCGCACGAACGGATGCCACGGCTTCCAGTCGTTTTGCATCGGCGCGCAGATCGGCGCGAAGGCGGATAGCGAACGGTAGCGCGCCGGATTCTTCAATGCGATCGTCAGTGCGCCGTGCCCGCCCATCGAGTGCCCGAAGATGCTCTCGCGTTGCATGTCTGCGGGAAAATTCGCACCGATGAGTTCCGGCAGTTCCTGCGTAACGTAGCTGTACATGCGGAAATGCCGCGACCACGGCGGCTGCGTGGCGTCGAGATAGAACCCGGCGCCGACGCCGAAGTTCTCGTCGTCGGCCTCGCCCGGAATGCCGGTATTGCGCGGACTCGTATCGGGCACCACCAGCATCAGGCCGAGCTCCGCCGCGACCCGCTGCGCGCCGGCCTTGATCGTGAAATTCTCCTCGGTGCAGGTCAGGCCCGACAGAAAATACAGTACCGGCACCGGGCCGCGTTCGGCCTGCGGCGGTCGGTACACGGCGAAATTCATCGGCCCGGCACAGGCCGTCGACGTGTGCCGGTAGAAACCCTGCGCGCCGCCGAAACAGCGGCGCTCGGAAAGAACTTCGGGTGCGCTCACGGAGTCGCAGTATACTTTTTCAGCCAACCCAGTACCGTATCGTGCCAGAGCACACTGTTTTGCGGCTTCTGCACCCAGTGGTTCTCGTCCGGATAGGTGAGGAATTCGCTGGGAATGCCACGCCGTTGCAATGCGGTGAACGCGCCCAGGCCCTGCGTGAGCGGGATGCGATAGTCGCGGTCGGAATGCACGATGAGCATCGGCACGCGCCCATCCTTGACGTGGTCGATGGGATTGAACTTCTCGTAATTTTCCGGATGCTCGTACTGCGTGCCGCCGTGCTCGTGTTCCTCGAACCACAATTCCTCGGTCGCGTAATACATCATGCGGCTGTCGAACACGCCATCGTGATCGACGAGGCATTTCCACGGCTGGTTCCACACGCCGGCGATCCAGTACGTCATGTAGCCGCCGTAGCTCGCGCCCAGCGCGCAGGCATGCGAACCGTCCAGATACGGGAATTGCTTCAGCGCCGCCGCCCAGCCTTTCTGCAAATCTTCCAGCGGCCGGTCGCCCCAGCGCTGGCTGATCGCATCGGTGAAGGCCTGGCCGTAACCGGTCGAGCCGTGGAAGTTGATCGCCACCACGCCGAAGCCCGCGCCGGCATAGGTTTCCGGCGTCCAGCGGTAATGGAACTCGTTCGTCCACGCGCCTTGCGGACCGCCATGGATCAGGAACGCGACCGGATATTTCTGTCCGGGCTTCGCATCCACCGGCGGCATCGCATAGCCGTGGACGGTGTCGCCATTCCAGCCCTTGAAGGTGAACCACGTCGCTTTGCTGAAACGGATGTCGGCCATGCGCGCGGCGTTGACGTCGGTGACCTGTGCGAGCTTGCCGTCGGCGTAATGGTACAGGTCGGCGGGATGTTCGAAATCGTGGCGCTCGATGATGATCTCGCCCTTCGCGCCAACATCGAACGCCGCCACAGTGCCGTCGCCGACGAGGCGCGTCGCCTTGCCGCTGGCGATGTCGATGCCGAACAGCGCGTGATCGCCGTTGTCGTCGGTCGTGGTGTACAAGGTCTTGCCGTCCGCCGAAAGTTGCAGCGGCCCGGCCGAGCGGTCCCAGTGCGGATCGATCTCGCGCGCCTTTCCGCTGGCGATATCCAGCGCCATGATGCCGAAGCGGTCGGCCTCGAAGCCGGGCACCTTCATGGCGAGGTAGTACAGCGTCTTGCCGTCGTGCGACGGCAACGGCGACGCATCCCACGCAAGGTTCGTGGCAGTGAGGTTCTTCGGCGCCGCCGAACCATCGGCGGGAACCGAGTAGACGTCGAAGTTGGTCGACCACGGCTCGCTGTTGCCGGCAATGCGCACGTCGAAATACACGGTCTTGCCATCCGGCGAGAACGCAAATTCGCTGTCATCGCCAAAAGGTTTCGACGGCACGTCGCCGTCGATGCCCTTGGACAGCAGGCGCGGCAGCGCGACCATGGCCTTGCCGCCGCGCGGCGTCAGCGCCGGCGCGACGTAGAGCTGCGAGCGGCGGCCGTCGGACCAGGTATCCCAGTGGCGCACGAACATGCGCTCGTAAATCTTGCCGGTGGTTTTCTCGACGCCCACCTGCGGTGGACGCTTCGTGCACAGACGCTCGGCGCAATCCTCGAACACATCGATGGACAGCAGCATCGTCGTGCTATCCGGCGAGAGCTTGAACGTGTTGATGTCGGCCGGCCAAGGCGTTTCACTCGTCGGCGCGGCGCCTGGCGTCGCGGCCATGCGCCACACGCGCGTGTGCTCGTCGCCCTTGGCCTGGGCGAGGTAGTAGATCGATTTGCCGTCCGCCGACCAGCGCGGACTGGATGCGCTGATTTCCTTGTCGGTCAGGCGCACGGGTTGTGCACCCTGCGCGGACAAATCCAGTGTCCAGATGCCGTTGCTGCCCTTGTTCTCGGCATAGTCGGTTTCGCGCATCGAAAACGCGATGTGCTTGCCGTCGGGCGACAATTGCGGATCGCCGACGCGGTTCATCATCACGAGGGCGTGCACGTCGAACGGATGCGAAGCGGCAAGCGCGCCGGATGCGAACGCGAGGGCGCAGAAAAAGACGGCGGATTTCATTTCGATACTCCTTGAACTCGTCCGTCGTCCCGGCATGGATTGCCGGGACCCAGACGGCACGGATGCCATCGACGGACCTGCAAACGCCATCCCTGGCAACTGGATTCCGGCATTCCCTGCCGGAATGACGAAACTCTGTATTACGCAGTTCGGCCCATGCGACCGATCCAGCGGTACAACACGACAGTGACAGCGACGAAAGCGATCCCGCCGATCCAGATCGACGGCGTGGCAAAGCTCTCGCCGACCAGCGCGGCCGGTGAAGCGTTGCCGGAAAACGCGACGATCGCCGCGAAGATCACGCCAAGCAGGCTCTCGCCGACGATCAGGCCTGATGCCAGCAGGATGCCGAGTTGCTTGACCGCGTCACCCTTCGGCCCGCGTTCGGCGCGGCGGTCGAACCAGGCGCCGACCAGCGCACCGACCACGACCATCAGCGTCGTCGACGTCGGCAGGTAGATGCCGAGGCCCACGGCCAGCGGCGGCAGGCGCGGACCGGACTTCATCATGCCAAGGATTTCATCGAGAATGATGATGGCCACGCCGATGCCGGCGCCGATCGCGATCAGGCTCCAGTCGATGTTGTTCGTGATCACGCCCTGTGCCAGCGCCGAAATCAGGCCGGCCTGCGGCGCGGGCAGCGCACGCGCGGGATCGGCGCCCGGCGCGCCGAGGAAGCCGTAGGCGTGCTGCAACAGGTCAAGCACTGGCGGAATCACGACCGCGCCGGCGATGACGCCAATGACCAGCGCCCACTGTTGCAGCGACGGTGTCGCATCCACGAGCTGGCCGGTTTTCAAGTCCTGCAGGTTGTTGTTCGCGATCGAGGCCACCGCGAACACGATCGAGGTGATGAACAGCGCAAACGCGACCAGCGCCTTGCCGGCCTCGATCGGCACCAATGATTTGACGAACAGCACCAGCAGCAGCGCGGCGATGATGACGACGAGGATGCCGATGCCCGAGAGCGGGCTGTTGCTCGACCCGATCAGTCCGGCCATGTAGCCGCACACGGCCGAGACGAGGAAACTCAGCACGACCACGAAGACGACGCCGCCGATCGCGAGCAGCATGGCGTGATCCCCGAGTCCGCTGACCGTGGCGAAATGCCACAGCAGATACCCGACCGGGATCAGGCAGGCGAGCGAGATCAGGCCGACGGTGCCGATCGGCATGTCGTGCTCCGTCCGCGGCAAGGTGTCGAGCGTGCCTTCCTTGCGCGCGCGCGAGGCGCGCATCGCGCTACTCAATCCGCCGACGACCGGTTTGACCAGTTTGGCCAGGGTCCAGATCGCGGCCACGCCAATGGTGCCGGCACCAACGAAGCGCACAAAGTGACTCCACGCCGCCTGCGCCACGTCCGCCGCGTCGCCTGCCGCCGGATGCAGCGCGGTGAAATGCGGCACCGCCCAGCCCCATCCGATCAGCGCGCCGAACAACATGGCCACGCCGACCCAGAGGCCGACAAGGTGTCCGACCGCGAACAGCGCGAACGAAAGATTGAAATCGTAGCCGGTCGCGCTGGATTTTTCGTCGCTGCCGAGGCGGAAATACTGCGCCACGTCGCTGGCGAAGATTTTCGTCTGCACGACGATGTAGAACACCGCCGAAACGATGGAGCCCCAGACCACGGCTTTCAGGCCCGCGCTGCTCGCATCCACGGATTGCGCGCCGTCGCCGTGCACCTGCCCGGCGCCGACCTTGAGTACCTCGGCGCAGGCCACGCCTTCCGGATAGGGAAGGTCCGAATCGGTCACCAGCGCCCGGCGCAGTGGAATCGTGTACATCACGCCCAAAATGCCGCCGGTCGCGCAGATGCCGAACGTGATCCAGAACGGAAAGCCGGTCCACCAGCCAACGATGATGAGTCCGGGCAGCACGAAGATGATCGACGACAGCGTGCCGGCCGCCGAGGCCACCGTCTGCACGATGTTGTTCTCCTGGATCGTGGCGTCGCGCATGGTCTTGAGGATCGCCATCGAAATCACGGCCGCGGGAATCGATGTCGAGAACGTCAAGCCCGCCTTCAGGCCGAAATAGACGTTCGCGGCGGTGAACACGATCGTGATCACGATGCCGATGACCAGGCCACGGATGGTGAATTCGGTCCGCGCCTGCTCGGCGGTCTTGTCGATGCCAGTCATGGAACCCCCCCTCTTGTTGAGAAGTGCGGACACGGATGTCCGCTTTTTGATCTCGCGATCACGGATGATCGCAAAAAACATATCCGAAGTATGGCAAACAATAACGCGCGCGTCAGTTTTTCGACCCGATCTGCGCGTCCAGAAACGACACTACGCGCTGCAGGAGTTGTTGGCGATTCGCTTCGTCGTAGAAGCCATGACCTTCGGTGCGCTGATACAGCCATTCATGCGCGACATTGCGCTTGAGCAACGCCGCATGAAGGTTTTCTCCCTGCACTGGCGGCACGCGCCGGTCCGCGCCGCCGACGATAAGCATCACCTTGGCCTTGAGCCGGTCCAGGTGCGCGATCGGCGAGCGATCCCACAAATCGGCCGGATCCTCGCCGAGCGCCATCTTCAGGTAGTTTTGGCCGAATTCGGTCTGCGGAATGTCGCCGCGCGTGTGCATCAGTCGCAAATCGTAGACACCGACGTAGCCAATGGCGCATTTGTACAAGTCGGGTTCCTTGACCGCGCCTTCCAGCGCGGCGTAACCGCCGTAGCTGGCGCCGAAAATGCACAGACGCGCAGGGTCGGCAATGCCTTGCGCCACCGCCCAATGCGTGGCGTCGGTGACATCGTCCTGCATGCTGCCGCCCCATTGGCGCAGGCCGGCGCGGTAAAACGCATCGTCGTAACCGCCCGAACCGCGGTAGTTCACCTGCAACACCGCGTAACCGCGGCTGGCCAGCGCCTGCACCTCGGGATCGAATTGCCAATGATCGCGAACGCCGTACGGCCCGCCGTGCACGTAAACGACCAGCGGCAACTTCTGCGCCTTGTCCATGCCCGGCGGTCGGGTCAGGTAGCCGTGCAGGGGCAGGCCATCGCGCGCCTTCAACTCCACCGGCTGCATCGACGCCATCTGTGCCGCCTTGATCCAGGGCCGGCGCGCAAGCAGAAAGCTTAATTTCTTGCTGGCCGCGTCATAGAGGTAGAACGCGCCGGGATCGGTGTCGCCGTGCACGAACACGACGGCCTTGGCGCCATCGCGCGTGCTCGAGGTGAAGCGCACTTCCTCGCCGGGAAACTGCTGCATCAGCGCAATCAGCAGTTTCGCCTCCGGCCCCTGCTTGTCGAGCAGCGTGACTGCCGGGCGGCCCGGCTCGCTGCGCACTGCGAAGATATCCTGGTCGTCGAGCGTGTATTCCAGTCCGGTCGGCGTCACGCCGGGAGCGCTCCACAACGTCGTCAATTTGCGCGTCGCAACGCCCCAGCGGCAGATGCCGCCACAGGAAAAATAAACGCCCTTGTCGTCGTGCGAGAACAGCAGTGGCGCCATGCGGGCGCCCGCGCTTTCGTCGAAGACCTTTTCCCAATCGCCGCCGTCGCCGGCGCGATAGTATACTTTTTCCATCTGGTCGGCGTCTTCGCCGAACGCGAAGCGGATGTGCCCGGAGTGATCGGCAAGAAATCGCGCATTGCGCAACGGCGAGATCGCCACCGGCGTCTTCACGCCGCTGTACAGGTCGATCTTGTACGCCTTGGGATAGGCGCCGAGCGCACTGTTGCTCGCCGGTCCGGTCAGACCCGGATCGTTGAGCGGATAACTTTCGATCAAGGCATGATGCCCGTCGCCATTGAGCGGTGCGATCAACGTGCCGATTGCGTAGTCGCGCTCGGCATGTTCGATATGCGTGGCGCCATGCGAGTCGCCGGCACGATAGCCGAACAGGATATTGCCGCCCGAGCCGTCGCCATTCACGGCGTACAGCTCACCCGTGGATTGCGGCTCCTCCAACCCGCCGATGCGTTCGCCGATCGTGTACATCGCGCGATGCGGCGCAACCCACCAGAAATCCACAATGTCCGCTCCATCGCGCGGCGTGACGTTGACGCCCTTCATGTCCGCCAGATGAATCAGCGCAAGCACGGTGCGCCCGTGCACTACCGCCGATGCCGCGAGGTAGGCCCCGTCCGGGGAAATTTTCACTTGTTCGTATTGCGCGTGGCGCGCGGAATCTTCCAGCGGTAGCGGCAGCGGCGCGGCCGCGGCCGTCCCGCAAAACAAGAGACATGCAATCAAGAGCAGGCGCATTCCGAAGCTCCGCTGGCGGAAACCCCCGGACGATACCAAGATGAGGATGTCGGCACTACCCCTGCTTTTCCGGCACGCGCCCGTACACATCCTCCAGCCGCACGATGTCGTCCTCGCCGAAATAGTCGCCGCACTGGACTTCAATGAGATGGATGTCCCGGTCGGTCGGATTTTCCAGCCGATGCAGGGTTTGCATCGGGATGAACGTCGACTCATTGCGCTGGAGCAGGAATTCCTTGTCGCCCACACGCACCTTGGCAACGCCGTCGACCACCGTCCAGTGCTCGCTGCGGCGGTGATGCTTCTGCAGCGACAAGATGCCGCCGGGCTTGACGGTCAGGCGCTTGACCTTGCAGTCGGCTTCGTCCTCGAGCACGGTGAAACTGCCC
>DATIOA010000233.1:0-3019 GCA_035473575.1 Rudaea sp.
GTGCGGGACATGGCCTGTTTCCTTGGGATATGTCCCGCACGATTTCTTGCCGGATCCGCTGCGCCGGCGCTGCCGCGGCGATCGTCTTCGCCACGATGGCGCAAGCGGCCCCCGCGTCGAACCATGCCGATCTGCTCTGGCTCGACCGCATTACCTACGGGGTGAATTCCTCGAGTCTTGCCGCCTTCGAGCAGATGGGCCGACGCGACTATCTCGACGCGCAACTCGGCGCACGCGACGAACACCTGCCGCAAGCCGTACAGGCGCAAATCGACGCAATGCCGATCTCGCATCATGGCATCGACGACGACATCGCCACCCTCGTCGCCGCGCGCGACAAGCTCAAGACCATCGACGATACGCAGGCCAAGGTCGAGCAGCGCAAGGCCCTGCGCAAGCAAGGCATCGCACTTGCCGTGCAAACCCAGGAACGCGAACTGCTGCGCGCCGTGTATTCGCCGGCCCAGCTCAAGGAACAGATGGTCTGGTTCTGGTTGAACCACTTCAACGTGTTCGACCGCAAGGGTCCGGAAGCCTGGCTCGATGCCGACTACGTGGAAAACGCGATTCGTCCGCATGCGCTCGGCAACTTCCGCGACCTCGTCATGGCCACGCTGACGCATCCGGCCATGCTGGTGTACCTCGACAACGCGCGCAACGCGGCCAAACAGCACAACGAAAATTATGCGCGCGAGCTGATGGAACTGCATACGCTCGGCGTCAATGCGGGCTACACGCAGAACGATGTGCAGGAGATGGTGCGCATCCTCACCGGCGTAGGCGTGGCGCTGAATCCGCGTACGCCGCGTCTGCGTCAGAACCAGCAGGCGTTGCCCATCCGCCACGACGGCTTCGAGTTCAATCCCGCGCGCCACGATTTTGGCGACAAGTTGCTGCTCGGCCACAGCATCCGCGGCAGCGGCTTCGACGAAGTGCGCCAGGCCGTGGACCTGCTCGTCGCACAACCGGCCTGCGCGCATTTCATCTCCGGCCAGCTGGCAACCTACTTCGTTTCCGACAATCCGCCCGCCGCCCTCGTCGATGCGATGGCGGAAACCTTCCAGCGCACGCACGGCGACATCCGTTCGGTGCTGCGCACGCTGTTCGATGCGCCGGAATTCGCCGCCTCGCTCGGCAAGAAGTTCAAGGATCCGATGCATTACCTCGTCTCGTCGCTGCGCCTGGCCTACGACGGACACGAAGTGCCTGACCCGCGTCGCCTCGTCGTGTGGCTGAACCAGCAAGGCGAAGGCGAATTCGGCCACCAAACGCCGGATGGCTATCCGCTCGTCGCCAGCGCCTGGGATTCGTCCGGCCAGATGAGCGCGCGCTTTGAACTTGCCCGCATGATCGGCGCCGGCGACGTACACCTGTTCGACGGCGTGGCGATGCCGACGGTGCCACAGCTATCCGGGCCGCTGTTTGCGCAGGCGATCAAACCATGGCTGTCAAAACCGACGCTGGCCGCACTCACCCAGGCGCAATCCCCGCTGGAGTGGAACACCTATCTGCTCGCCGCGCCGGAATCCAACTACCGCTGAGGACACGCCCATGCAACGCCGTCATTTCCTCGCCACGCTCGCTGCTGCACCGCTCGCCGGATTCGCCGGGCGCCTGTTCGCCGCGCCGGCATCCTCACCACGCTTCCTGCTCGTGTTCCTGCGCGGCGGCTACGACTGCGCGAATCTTCTGGTGCCCTACGCCAGCGATTTCTACTACGAATCGCGGCCAAGCATTGCGATAGCGCGGCCCGGCGACGACACCGCGGGCGCGTTGCGCCTCGATGCCGATTGGGCGCTCGCACCCGCAGTGCGTTCGGTGCTGGAGCCGCTGTGGGCGCGCAAGCAGCTCGCCTTCGTGCCGTTCGCCGGCACACCGAACCTGTCGCGCAGTCATTTCGAGACGCAGGACGACATCGAACACGGCCTGCCGGAAAATGACCATGCCGACCGCTCCGGATTCCTCGCGCGCCTGTCGGGCACGCTCAACGGCTTGGCCCCGCCGATCGCGTTCACCGCCTCGTTGCCCTTGAGTTTCCAGGGCGGCGGCGACGTGCCGAACATTTCCCTTGCGCGCGTGGGCAAGGCCGCGTTCGACCAGCGCCAGTCGGCGATCCTCGCCGGCATGTACAAGGACACCGCGCTAGCGCGACCCGTTGTCGAAGGACTCGCGCTGCGCCAGCAGGTCGCCGGGGAATTCGCCGACGAAATGATGAAGGCCAGTCGCGGCGCGGTGAACGCCTACGGCTTCACCCAGCAGGCGCCGCGCATCGCGCAGATGATGCGCGACAAGTACCGGCTTGGGTTCGTCGACGTCGGCGGTTGGGATACGCACGTCGGCGAAGGCGGCGCGCAGGGCGCGCTGGCGAACAACCTCGGCTATCTTGCGCGTGGCCTCGCCGCGTTCGCGCAGGCGATGGGCGAGGACTGGAAGGACACCACCGTCGCCGTCGTCTCCGAATTCGGCCGCACCTTCCGCGAGAACGGCAACCGTGGCACCGACCACGGCCACGGCTCGGTGTACTGGGTGCTCGGCGGCGGCATCGCCGGCGGCCGCGTTGCCGGCGAGCAGATGAAAGTGACGCAATCGACCCTGCTGCAGAACCGCGATTTCCCCGTGCTCAACGACTACCGCGGCCTGCTCGGCGGCGTGTTCGCGCGGTTGTGGGGATTGAATATCTCGCAACTCGCGGACGTGTTTCCACAAACCAGGCCGGAAGATCTGCGCCTGGTTTGAGGAACCCGCACTCGCACAAGAAGCCGACGCAATCCGGATCAGGCGAGTATCCTTGCAAGCATCGCAGGGAGATCGCCATGACCCGCCGACTTGCCACATCCGAAGCCCTCGAAGCCTACGTCTGGGCGCATTCGCGCGAAGGCTCCGTCGCCGCGCGCCTGCGCGAAGAAACCGCGAAACTGCCGCAGGCCGGCATGCAGATCGGGCCCGACCAGGCCGCGTTCCTCGCCCTGCTCGTGCGCGCGACCGGCGCGAAGCGCTGCATCGAGGTCGGCACTTTCAC
>DATIOA010000234.1:0-3432 GCA_035473575.1 Rudaea sp.
GCTCCTTCGATAGTCCCGGGCCACAATCGACGATCCAGAATTCAACCATTTCCGGCAACAGCGCCAACGACAGCAGCGCGATTTCGTCCAGCGGTCTTTTGACGATCGCCAACAGCACCGTCTCGGGCAACACCGCCACGAGTACCACCTATACAGCCAGCGCGATCTTCGCCGGCAAAACGCTGACTCTGCGCAATTCCACCGTAGCCTTCAACCACGCCACAAATGGTGCGGCGATATGGTTCAACAATATAAAGTACCAATCCAATGCGCACTATGCCGTCGATTTCGAAAGCTCCATCGTTGCCAACAACACCTCGAACGGCGGCGAGGCGGATGTCTACAGCCGAGTCGATCCGAGCCGCGCATTGACGATTACCGGCGCGAATAACATCGTGATCAGCGCATCGGCCGGCGCGCCACCGCCCGGCGACACGCTGGCTCGCGATCCGCTGCTGCTGCCGCTGGCCAACAACGGCGGGCCGACACAAACGCATGCCTTCCGCGATGCCAGTCCCGCCTATGGCCACGGCAACAACAACGCCAATCTCGGCACCGATCAGCGCGGCAGCGGATTTTCGCGCACAGTGAATGGCGCCACCGACATCGGCGCGTTTCAACAACAGGTGCGCGACGTGATCTTCGCGAACGGTTTCGATTAACGCTTCTGTGGCGCGAGCAACCGGGCCGCCGTGGGATACAAATCCAATTCCACGCTCGGCAGCTTGTCCAATCCGCGCCGAGCCTGTGCCTGCAAAGCGGCACCATCCTTGCCGCCCATGCACCGACCGAGCAGCAGATGCTTCTGCAGGATGGGCAAAGGGTCGCGCAATGGCTCGCGCGGCCGCAATTCGTCGTCCACGGCTTCCAGCAGCGGCCTGGCTTCAGCGCAGCGACCGGCACCGACGAGGAAATCCGCGTACGGCAGCTGCCACTGATACAGATCGATGTTATGGACGGTGTGCAATTTTTCACCGATGGCGATTGCGGCGCGAAAATCGCGCTCGGCGTCCGTGTTTGCACCGGCGCTTGCTTCGGCGACGGCCAGCCTGACCAGGGCGACGGCGGTGTTGCCGGACACTTCGCCTTCGCGCTGCTTCTGGATCGCGACCGCGCGTTGTTCGAAGCTTATCGCCTCTGCAAACTTGCCTTCCTTGATCAACGTGTTCGCAAGATTTTCGCTGGCGGTCGCATCGACCCCCTGTCCGTTGTCGGTGCGCGCCTGCGCGATCACATCGCGCTGCAAGACTTCCGCATCGGCATAGCGTCCCGCGTGATACAGCGCGAAAGCGAGATTGTTCTTCGCGGTCAGCGTATCCGGGTGAGTTTCACCCATTGTCTTGCGGAATCGCACCAGGACTTCCTGAGCCAACGGGACGGCGCCGGTAAAATCCCGACGGCTCATGGCAATGATCGCCAGCATGTTCAGCGCTTCGGAGGTTTTCGGATGTTCTGCCGGCAGGCTGACACGAAAGATCGCGAGCGCCTGGCGCGCCTGTTTTTCAGCCTCGTCGAAACGGGAAAGATCGACATAGACGCTCGCCAGGGCGATTTCGGCGAATCCTGTCAGGGGATGATTCGAGCCGTAAATCTTCTTGCGGATCGCCAAGGCCCGTTCGAGCAAGGGCGTTGCCGCCGCGTAGTCCCCGAACGCATCCAGATGCGTGCCCAGACCAAGCAGCGAAGCAGCGACGTCGGGATCGTCCGGGCCGAGATTCTTCTCGCGAATCGCCAGCGCCTGTCGGTACAGTTTCAGCGCATCCTTGCGCTCGCCCATGTCGTCGAGATTCGAGGCGTAGGCGTCGAGAGTGCGTGCGGTCTCGATCGCCTCGCCGCCGAAATGGCGCTGCGCCGAGGCCAGCGCCTGCGCCAGCGCGAGGTTGGCACTCTTGAAGTCGCCCATGGCGCTGTCCAACGCTGCGACGTGAGCCAAACTTTCGATGATCGCAGGATCGTCCGCCGACAACAGCGCACGGCGCATCGCCAAGGCGTTGCGCAACAGCGGTTCGGCCTGCGCGTAATCGGCCTTCAGGCGCAACGCGTTGCCAAGCTGATCCAGGCTCGCGGCGATGTCCGCATTCGCCTGCGTCGGGTCGCGCCGGCGCAATGCGAGGGCTTCCTGCGCCAGCGGCAGCGCGCGATCGTAAAGACCGAGGTCGGTGTACGTGGTCGCAACGGTCTGCAGCAGGCGCGCACGTACGTCAGGTTCGATTCGCGCGTCGGTGCGCAACCGCTGCGTTCCCGCATCGAGCAGGTCCTGCGCGGTGACGCTGGCGCCGCGCGTGGATTGCGGATCGGCGCCGCTGAACAAGCCGATCAGGAATTGCGTGACTTGTCGCGAGGTTTCCGCTTCACGCGCTTTTTCGCGCGCCTGCCAAAGCGCGAACGTCAGCGCGGCGAGCAGCGTCAGCACGCCCAGCGCCGATGCCGCCATGCCGATGCGGTGGCGGCCGACGAATTTGCGCAGGCGATATCCCGCGCTATCGCGCCGCGCCGCAATCGGCCGGCCCGCCAGATAACGCTGCAAATCGTCGGCGAACGCGGCAACCGTGGCGTAGCGCCGCCGCGGATCGCGCTGCAAGGCCTTGATGACGATCGTGTCCAAGTCCCCGCGCAACAGGCGCGGCGGCACCGGCGCGTCGGCGCTCGCCGCCTTGCTCGGCGCCGGCAGATGGCCGGATTCGAGCGCGCGCAGCGCCGCTTGCGGCGTGGATGCATCGGCGGCAGCGACCGCGCGCACGCCGCTGAGCAGTTCGTACAACACCCCGCCGAGCGCGTAGATGTCGGTCGCCGTCGTGACTGGCTCGCCGCGCAATTGTTCCGGCGCGGCATAGGCCGGTGTCATCGGGCGTTGCTGCGCGTCGATGGTGCCGACTTGCGAATCGTCGAGCAGTTTGGCGATGCCGAAATCCAGCAGCTTCGCCTCGTCCGCCGCGGTGACAAGGATATTCGACGGCTTGATGTCGCGATGCACGATGAGTTGTCCATGCGCGAACTGCACTGCGGCGCAGATGTCGAGAAACAGCCCCAACCGTTGCCCAAGATTCGCGCTTTTCCCGGCGCAATGCGCCAACAGCGGTTCGCCTTCGACGTATTCCATCGCGAAATACGGACGTCCGTCCGCCGCGATGCCGCCGTCGATCAGGTGCGCGATATGCGGATGCTCCAGCCGCGCCAGGATCTGGCGCTCGCGCAGGAAGCGCGCCAGCACGGCGTCCGAATCCATGCCGCGCTTGACGAGCTTGAGTGCCGCGCGCTGCTCGAACGCGCTGTCGGCGCGCTCGGCCAGACACACCACGCCCATGCCGCCGCGCCCGAGTTCGCGCAGCACGCGCCAAGGGCCGATGCGCTGGTCCTCGCCGAAGCTCGAATCGTCCGCATCGGCCCAGTCGGCCGCCGCCGCACCGCGCGCCGAGTCCGCGCCCAACTCGA
>DATIOA010000235.1:0-2270 GCA_035473575.1 Rudaea sp.
GTGGCGCTTTCTGCCAACTGCCCTCTGCCCAGCAGTGGCTACGCTGGCCGCCGCAACGCCAGCCCAAGGCCCACCACAGCAATGCCGAGCGCCGCATACGTAATCAAAGGAGAGGCACCCTTCGACGCCGCGACCGGCTCAACATCCCGAGATGACGCGCAATCTGCTCGATGACTTCTTCCATGCCGACCATGCCCTGCGGCCCGCCGAAACCGCGAAACGCGGTATTCGAAGGTTTGTTCGTGTAGCAGCGGCGCGATTCGACGCGCACGTTTTCAAGGAAATACGCGTTGTCGGCGTGGGCCATGGCGCGATCGCACACCGAATGCGACAGGTCTGGCGAATAACCGCAATCGGCAGCCTGCAAAAAATCGATGCCGAGGATGCGGCCATCTTTGTCGAAGCCGACTTTGTAGTCGATCAGGAAAGCATGACGCTTGCCGGTGATGATCATGTCGTCGTCGCGGTCGAGGCGACACTTCACCGCGCGCCGGGCGCGCTGGGCGAGCGCGGCGGCGATGACGGCGAACCACGCGGCCTGGGTTTCCTTGCCGCCGAACGCGCCGCCCATGCGGCGGTTTTCGGCCGTCACTGCGTTGGCCGGCACGCCCAGCACTTCGGCGGCCTTGTGTTGCAGTTCGGACGGATTCTGCGTGGAACTGTAAATCAGCATCTGACCGTCTTCCTGCGGAATGGCCATGGCATTCTGGCCTTCGAGGTAGAAGTGCTCCTGGCCGCCCATCCGGATGCGGCCGGCCAGCCGATGCGGTGCGCGCGCGATGGCGCCGTCCGGATCGCCGCGCGTCCACTTTTTCGACGGCACCACTTCCGCGTTGGCGGCCAGCGCATCCTCGATGGAAAGGATCGCGGGCAAATCCTCGTATTCGATCTCAGCCAGCATCGCGGCGCGGCGCGCGGCTTCGCGCGACCGCGCGGCGACGGCGAAAAGCGGCTGGCCGTAAAACTGCACTTCGCCGTCGGCGAACACCACGTCGCCGGGGAAAACCGGGCCGATGTCGTTGGTGGTGGCGGCAAGGTCCTGCGCGCAGATCACGGCGGCAACGCCGGGCGCGGCGCGCACCTTCGACAAGTCCATGCGCGTCACGCGCGCGTGCGCGCGATCGGCGAGGCGCAGATACGCGTGCAGCAGATCGCGCGGCTCGGCGATGTCGTCGCCGTAGATCGCCTCCCCGCTGACATGCATGTGCGCGCTTTCGTGCGGCTTGGCGATGCGCACGCTCGGGTTGGACTTCGGAATGGGGTCGCGCATGATGGGCTCGCTCATGCTGTCGCCTCCGCATCCAGCACTCGCGTGGCAGCCTCAGGTTTAGTCGTTTCGATAAAAAATTTGCGCAGCAGGCGCGTGGACGCGAGGCGGCGGTAATCGTGGCTTGCGCGCATGTCGGTGAGCGGCGCGAATTCCTCGCCGAGCACGGCTTCGGCGTGGGCGAGCGTCGCCTCGTTCCATGGCTGGTGGGTGAGCGCCGTTTCGGTCTTGCGCGTGCGCGCAGGGACCGCCGCGACGCCGCCGAAACCGATGCGGATTTCCGCAACGCGACCGTTTTCCAGACGCAGCTTGAATGCGGCGCAGACCGCGGAAATGTCCTGATCGAAGCGCTTGGACAGTTTGTAGCAACGGAATTGTTCGCCGGACTTCAGCTTCGCAATGCGCAGACGCACGACGTATTCGCCGGGTTCGCGGCTCTGCTTGCCGTAGGCGATGTACAAATCCTCCAGCGGAATTTCGCGCTCACCGTCCGGCCCGCGCAGTGCCACGCGCGCGCCGAGTGCGATCAGCGCCGGCATGGAATCGCCGATCGGCGAGCCATTCGCGACATTGCCGCCGACCGTGGAGGAATTGCGCACCGGCGTCGAACCGAAGCGACGCAGCAGTTCGCCGAAATCCGGGAATTCGCGTGCGATGACATCGAAGGCCTGCGCGTGCGTGACCGCCGCGCCGATCACGAGTTCTCCATCACGGTCGACGATGCCGTTCAACTCGGCGACGCTGCCGAGATAAATGACATCGCCCAGGTCGCGGTGCAGCTTGGTTACCCACAAGCCGACATCGGTGCCGCCGGCAAGCAAGGTGGCTTGCGGATGCGCAGCGAGCAGCGCGTCGAGCTGGTCGGCGCTCGTCGGCGCAAAATGGCGGCGGCCTTTGTGTTCGAGGGCGAGAGGTTCGGGATCGGCGCGTAACTCGTTCAAGCGTTTCGCCGTTTGCGTCGCATGTGCACGCGTCGGTTCGTCCCACGCGATGTCGTACATCG
>DATIOA010000236.1:0-2848 GCA_035473575.1 Rudaea sp.
GCGAACCAACGCTGGTGGACGCATGAGCAGGCAACGCATCGGCATTGTCGGGGCAAGGGGTCACGCCGGCGCGGAACTGATCCGCCTGATCGCCGCACATCCGGCGCTGGAGCTTGCCTTCGTCTCCTCGCGTGAGCTCGATGGCCAACGCGTCAGCGAGCACTGCGACGCATACGTTGGCGATCTGCGTTACGAGAATTCCGACCCGGCCGGAGTGGCGTCAAAGCGTGCCGACGCGGTGATACTGGCGCTGCCCAATGGCAACGCGGCGCCTTACGTCCACGCCATCGAGACATCCGCGCCGCAAGCCGTGATCCTTGATCTCTCCGCCGACTATCGCTTCGAAAAGGACTGGTACTACGGCTTGCCGGAACTCACACGCGATGCGTGGCGCGGGCAGCGCAGGATCAGCAATCCGGGTTGCTACGCCACGGCGATGCAGCTTTCCATCGCACCGATTAAGGGTCTGCTTGCCGCGCCGCCGGTGTGTTTCGGCGTGTCCGGCTATTCCGGAGCCGGCACCAAACTGTCGGACAAGAACGATCCCGACAAGCTGCGCGACAACCTGATGCCGTATTCGCTCACCGGCCATACGCACGAGAAAGAGGCGAGCTTCCAACTTGGTTTTCCGGTGGAGTTCATGCCACACGTGGCGCCACATTTTCGCGGCCTGACCGTCACCACGAACCTGTATCTGAATCGCGCCATGAAGCGCGACGAGGCGATCGCCCGATTTCATCAGGCCTACGACGACGAAAAACTGATCCGCATCGTCGACGATGCGCCATGGGTCAGTCGCATCGCGCACAAGCACCACGCCGAGATCGGCGGTTTTACGATGTCGGCCGACGGCAAGCGTGTCGTCGTCGTCGCAACGCTGGATAATCTGCTCAAGGGCGCGGCGACGCAGGCGATGCAGAACATCAACCTTGCATTGGGTTTCGACGAACTGACCGGGATTCCCCATGACTGAGCCGCTTTGGAACAAATCCGGCACGCGCATCGACGCGAAGATCATGCGCTTCCTTGCGGGCGACGACGTGATCCTGGATCGCGAGTTTTTCCTGCACGACCTTGCCGCGAGCAGGGCGCATGTGGAAGGCCTGGCGAACAGCGGCGTGGTGAGCGCGGATGAGGCGGCCGCGTTGAAGCGTGAGCTGGATGCTCTGGCGGAGGATTTCAAAAGCGGAGCATTCGTGCTCGATGAGCGTTTCGAGGATGGCCATTCCGCCATCGAAGCGCGTCTGACCGAACGCCTCGGCGACACTGGCCGGCGCGTGCACACCGGGCGCAGTCGCAACGACCAGATCCTCGTCGCGACGCGGTTGTGGTTGAAGGATAAGCTCACGTTGCTGCAAACGCATTGCCGCGACATCGCGCAGGTCTGTCTGGATCGCGCCACACGCGAATCGTTGCCGCTGCCCGGATACACGCACCTGCAACGTGCGGTGGTGTCGTCCACGGCGATGTGGTTTGCCGGATTCGCGGAAGGATTCATCGACAACGCGCTTCGCGCGCGCGATACGCTGGCGTGGATCGACGCGAATCCGCTCGGCACCGCCGCCGGCTATGGCGTGAACCTGAAACTGGATCGTGCGCACACGACGCGCGCTCTCGGCTTTGCGCGCATGCAGGTGTCGCCGATCTACGCACAGCTCTCGCGCGGCAAGTTCGAGATCGCTGTGCTGGAAGCTTTCGGCAGCGCCTTGCTCGACCTGCGTCGCCTTGCCTGGGACCTGTCCTTGTTCACCACCGCCGAGTTCGGTTTCGTGTCGCTGCCGGACGAATACACGACCGGCAGCTCGATCATGCCGAACAAGCGCAATCCCGACGTAGTGGAATTGTTGCGCGCCAGCTACGCGTGCGTGGCTGCCGCGCGCACCGAGATCGAACAACTTGTATCGCTGCCATCCGGTTATCAACGCGATCTGCAATTCAGCAAGGGCAGCATCTTCCACGGCGTGCGCCATGGCCTGGCGGCGCTGGAACTTGTGCCGGACTTATTGGCACGCCTGCAGTGGAACGAAGCGGCGATGCGCGCGGCGATCACGCCGCAGATGTACGCCACCGATGTGGCCATCGAGCAGGCCGAGGCCGGAGTTGCGTTCCGCGAGGCCTATCGAAAAGCCGCCGACAGCGCCGCGAGTGCGGGCGAGGGCAGGACGCCGGATTCGAGTCTGGCTGCACGCACGTCGCCCGGTGCGCACGCCGATCTTCGTCTGGGTGAGTTGCGCGCGCGCCTGTACGCGCTCAGCGCGTGAGCCAACCCTGCTTTCGCGCCGTGCACACCGCGTACGGGAAAATCCACGACAGGGCGAAGATCGAATAGAACGAATAGCCGATGCCGTAGATGAAATCCCAGGAGCGTTCCGCGCGCAGGTAGTAAAGCATGTTGAACGCGGCGACCAGCAGCATCGCGCAGGCGAAGCGCAGCAGCATGTCCGGGTGATCGAACATCGTCGCCACGAGCAGGAACATCGCGGCAATGCCGACCGGGTGGCGCGTCGTGGTGACCAGCGAATCGGCCAGCGCGATCGCACGCGCGCGGCGCGGGCGCTTCCACACGATGCGGCCGAGGAAGCGCATTTCTTCGCGCACGTAGCTGCGATCCCAGCGCAGGAACATCTTGCACAGTTTCTTGTAGGCTACAGGCACGATGGTGTGCACGACGCCTGCGCGCTGATAGACGCTGTCATAGCCGGCTTCAAGGATGTCGTTGGTCATCGCGCGGTCCTCGCCGAACGTGCAGCGCGCGCCGAGGAACTCCTGCGCGACCCAGCGTTCGAGCACGCGGCGCACGGCTTCCGTGCGGTAGGCGGCGAGCGCGCCCGGGCAGCAGTACACCGTG
>DATIOA010000237.1:0-2892 GCA_035473575.1 Rudaea sp.
CCACGGCAGCACCATCGCCGGCAGCACCATGAAATACCACCACAGCGGTCGGCGATGGGCGAAGCTGCGCGTCATGCGATCGACGGTCTGGTGCAGGAAAATCGCGTTCGCGTATTTTTCGCCGCCCATGATCGCGGCGGGAATCGCCCAGGCCAGCGCGATGACGGCACCGCCGAGCACGGCCAATCCCGTCATCGCGTACCAGCGTCGCTTGTTCGCGCGCGCCGTCTCGCTCCACCACGGTCCCAGCACGAGTGCGAAACCGGCATCGAGCAGCACCACCGGCCCCTTGGTCAGGATGCCGAGGCCGAAGCCGAGCGCAAGCAGGATGAGGCCGCGCCGCCAGCGCTGCGCGTCCCAGTCCAACGCGCCGTGCAGGGCGAGCAGCACGAACGTCGCCAGCAGCACGTCGAACATGATCGCACTGGAAAAAATCGCGAAATAGACGATGCCGAACAGGACGATGACGGCACGGCGTGCGAGCGCGGTGTCCGGTTCCAGCCGCAACACGAGTCGCTCGAACAGCACGAGCGAAGCGAACGATGCCGCGAGCACGCCCAGGCGCACCGCCCACACGTGCAAGCCGGCGAAGAACCAACCGAGGTTGATCAGCCAGAACAGCAGCGGCGGCTTGTCCGAGTACGGCGCGCCGTTGAGATGCGGCACGAGGAAATCCAGATGCAGGCGCATCTCCCACGCGACCGCAAGATAACGCGTCTCGTCGATCGGCAACGCCGGCAAGAACAGCACCACCGGCAGCAGGAGCAGCAGCCACCACAGGCGGCCGTCGGCGGCGAGGGAGCGCAGCCAGCGCGAAACGGAATTGTCGGCCATCGTCACATCGTCGGCGCAGGAAAGACGCGCATTGTGCCATGCGCCAGCGCGACGCCGCAGCGAAGTCAGGCCTGCTGCGCGTCGTCGCCGTGCGCGACGGGTTCCGGCGCAAGCGCAAACAGGTCGCGTGCACGCGCGGCGACCGGCTCGATCAGCGGCAATACGGATTCCAACTCCGCCGCATTGCGCTTCCATTTGTCCGGATCGGGCGTGCCGAGCGTGTAGCGCGACAGCGGCAGCGGCCCGCTCAGGTCGTGGTCCCATTGCAGGCCGAGGAAGCGGCACAGCCGCGCGATCTCCGCTTGCGGGTCCGCGACCAGGCGGCTGTAGCTGGCCACGCACCAGCGCTCCGGCGGCAGGCGCTGCAAGTCGTCGATCAGGGTTTCGACGGTCGCCATCCACTGCCGGGCGACTATTTGCGCCAGATCCATTCCGCGCCATTCGCGCCAGCCCGGCGCGAGCAGCAGCGACCACGGTGGACCGGGCCAGTCCGGCAAATGCGGATACGTGACGAAGCGTCCGCTGTGCCACGCGTCGAGCATGCTGCTCAGGGTTTCGCGCGGATCGCGGTACAAATACACAAACGAAGCGTTGCCGAACACTTCGGCCAGGAACGGTACGCGCAAGGCATTCTTTGGCGTCTTTTCCAGCAGGCGGAACGTCCGCGCGGGATCCGGTCTCGAACCATCGCGATAGCGCGCGCGCTCGGCAAACGCCGCGGCCAATGCGCGCGCGGTGGCCAGGTCCGCATCGGCCGCGACCAGGCGGTTCGAATCCCAGCCGCGCGCAGCCGGCGACAGCGTGCCGATGCCTTCGATGACGCCGTGGCTTTCGCCGCCGATCGTGGCCAGGTGCGGTGCCTTGGCCAGGGTCTCGAACAACAGGGTCGAGCCCGAGCGTGGGGGACAGACGATGAAAATCGGTCGGCGCAGACGCCGGCGCGCGGCCTGGTTCGCCGGCCGCCGCAGCGGCAACACTTGCGTCTGCACGTCCTTGCCAAGGGCAGCTTCCTCGATCAGCGAACGCAATGCCGTGGACAGCGCCACCTTGTTGTCGAAATGCATTCCATCGGTTGCCTGGTCGGTACTTGCGAGCAGACGATCGAGCAGCGCGCGATACTCGGCGATGCCTTCGCCGCTGGCGCCGAACGCGCTCCACAAAGACCGCCAGTCCTGCGTAAGCGCGGCCAATGCGGCACGGACCTGCGCGCGCGCAACTGCGGTTCCCAGTGCCTCGCGCTCGATTTCAGCTTCGAGCCAGGCCGCGATCGTGGCCAACTCCCACGGCGACATCACGCGCGGGCGATTGACGCGCTCATAGCGCAAGGGCGGATCCGCCGCCGCATCGAAACCGATGTCGGCCGGAGCGAACTTCGTCGATAGTGCGGCGAACGGTGCGCGGCCAGCGTCGGCGAGCGCCCAGAAATGCGCGGAACCCGGCGTGTCGATCACCAGATGGATGCGCGCCTCTGGCTGCGGATTGCTCACCCGATGTTCGCGCCAGGTGTCGAAAATCCAGCACTCGCCGGCGGCCATGTTTACCGCGCGTTCGCCGCACTGGAAACGCGCCTGCGGCGAGGTGATCACCGGCACATGCACGCGTACCCGTTCCCACCAGTAATAACTGATGTCGGCGTGCGGCCGCACTTCGCCATCGCCGACGATGCGCATGAGCCGGGTGCGGCCGACCGTCGAGCCGAGGCTGGCGAGCACCTGGCGCAAATACGGACAGGCGCGCAGCGCGGGGGTCGGCGCCATCGCCCCGGCCGTGGCGTCGTCGTTTGGATCGCCGCCCGCAGCGACCAGTGGCATGGCGTCGTTGCCGACGAATCCTTGCGGATGCGGCCGCCAGGCATTTTCCCCCACGGCGGAAATCTCTGCGGCCAACCGCGCCGCGTCGAAACGCAGCGGCAACTGGATGAATTCGGTTGGCAATTGCATGCCGCCCCCGGACTGTGATCCCCGCCGCAGCTTATCCGATACGCGCTCAATCCCCCAACGGGTTGCCGGCGCCCCCATTGCCGGCTAGTATTGCGACGGGGTTCACAAAATCCGGGGA
>DATIOA010000238.1:0-19782 GCA_035473575.1 Rudaea sp.
ATGTTGGACTTGGCCAGTTCGACTTCGTCCTGGCGCTGGCGCGCTTCGAGGCGCTTGTAGTGGTTGTACACGGCCACGGCCAGCACCTTCTTGGCGCGGCCCTGCCCGATCACGTATTGATCGAGCACATCCATGATCTCGCGCGGCTTGGGCAGGTGGCTGCGCTTGCCGGCGTTCTTTTCCTCGAGTTCCTCGCGGATGATGTCGTTGCACAACTCGACGCATTCGTCGCAGATGTACACGCTCGGGCCCGCAATCAGCTTGCGCACCTCGTGCTGGCTCTTGCCGCAGAACGAGCAGTACAGAATCTTGCTGCTGTCGCCGGATCGGCCCTGTCGCTCGTCACTCATGTCCGGGAACCCCGTAACTCATTGCTTTTCAAGAATACCACAGGCCCGCGCAATTCCACCCCCAGCCGACGAGCGGGGGCGTTGCACGGGCGATTGGAAGCTTGCTGGAGGAAATCAGGCCGTTTTTACCGTCTCGGACGGTCGCTGTTCGATCACCTCATCGACCAGGCCATAGGCCTTGGCTTCGACCGCGCTCTTGAAGTTGTCGCGGTCGGTATCGCGGGTGACCTGCTCCATGCTCTGCCCGCTGTGCCGGGACAGGATCGCGTTCAGCTTTTCCTTGATCGTCAGGGTTTCCTTGGCATGGATCTCGATATCCGAGGCCTGGCCCTGGAATCCGCCGAGGGGCTGATGGATCATGATGCGGGAATTCGGCAGCGCGTAGCGCTTGCCCTTGGTGCCCGCCGCAAGCAACAACGAGCCCATGCTCGCCGCCTGACCGACGCAGATCGTGCTCACGTCGGGCTTGATGAACTGCATGGTGTCGTAGATCGCCATGCCGGCCGTGACCACGCCGCCGGGCGAGTTGATGTACAGGTTGATGTCCTTGTCCGGATTCTCGGATTCGAGGAACAGCAGCTGCGCGATGATCACATTGGCCATGTAATCGTCGATCGGTCCGACGCAGAACACCACGCGCTCCTTGAGCAGGCGCGAGTAGATGTCGTAGGCACGTTCGCCGCGCGGGGTCTGTTCGACCACCATCGGCACCAGATTCAAGCCGCGGATTTCGCCACTCATTGCCATGATTCTCCGGATACGCCGGTCTCAGGACTGGCGCATCGCTTCGTTGAAGGTCATTGTCTGTTCGCTGGTTTGCGCGCGCGTGGCGACCCATTCGGCCACCTGGTCTTCCATGACGCGATTCTGCAAACCACCCATCAACTGGGGATCGCGCTGATAAAGTTCAACCACCTGCGTGGGTTCTTCGTAGGTCGAGGCGATGGTGGCCAGCATTTCAGCGACGCGGCGAGCATCCGGACGGATGTCGTTCTGGCGCGCCAGTTCGCCGATCAGCACGCCGGCGCAGACGCGACGGCGGGCCATGTCCATGAACGCCGAAACATCGGCCGCGAACGCCTGGCCCTGCTGCTGCGCCTGGGCTTGTGCCTGGCCGTGCAGTGCCCGCGCCTCTGCTTCGACCATGCCCTGCGGCAGTTCGATTTCGGGATAAGCGGCAACGAGTTTTTCCACAACCTCGTTTTTCAGGCGCATGGCCAGCATGCCGCTGAGTTCGCGCTCCAGGTTCGCGCGCACGTCGGCGCGGAATTTCACGACGTCGCCGCCGGCAATGCCGAAACTGGCGATGAAGGCACTGTCGATTTCGGGCAATTTCGCTTCCTGCACGCGCATCAGCTTGACGGCGACGTTCGCGGCCTTGCCGGCCAGCGCGGCGATGCGGAAATCCGCGGGAAAATTCACGTCCGCGTCGAACTCGTCGCCGGCGGCATGGCCGACCAGCGCGGTTTCCAGATCCGGACTCATCGCGCCGGAACCGATGATCGTGCCGACGCGCTCGCGGTCGTGCGTAAAGCCTTCGCCTTGTGCGGAAAACTCGAACAGCGCCATGTCGCCGTTCTGCGCGGCGCGCTCGACCGGCGACCACGCGCGACGCTGCTGGCGCAGCGTTTCGATCATGGCGTCGACGTCGGATTCGCCCACGTTCGCCACGTCTTTGGTCACGGCAAGGGTGGTGACGTCGAGCTTGCCGATTTCCGGCAACACCTCAAACGTGGCGGTGTATTCGATCTGTCCATCCACCGGCTCGCCGCTGGTGGAAATCGCCGGCGACGCCGCCGGGCGCAGCTTCTGTTCGCTCACCGCCTGCTGGAAACTGGTGCGCACCAGTTCCGACATGGCCTCGCCGCGGATTTGCGCGCCGAAGCGCTGCTCGATCACCTTGGTCGGCACCTTGCCGGGGCGGAAACCCTTCAGACGGACATTGCGGCCCGCGTCGGCGATGCGCGAACGCACCGTGGATTCGTAGGCGTCCGCCGGGAGGCGCACAACCAGTTTGCGTTCGAGCTTGCCGACGTTTTCAACCGAAACTTGCATGTTCTTACCTCAAAATCTTCGTTCGTTCATTGGCGCTTCGATGCTCGGCGGATTCCGCAACTGCAAAGCGCCAATCCAAGTTCACTGGTGCGAAAGGAGAGACTCGAACTCTCACGGGTTGCCCCGCTGGAACCTAAATCCAGTGCGTCTACCAATTCCGCCACTTTCGCATGGGCTGGACTGAAGCGGCGGATTGTCGCGCATCGTGCGCGCGGGAAAAAGTGGTGGGCCGTGTAGGAGTCGAACCTACGACCAAGAGATTAAGAGTCTCCTGCTCTACCAACTGAGCTAACGGCCCGCCTATTGTCAAAATTGGGGTGGACGATGGGACTCGAACCCACGACAACCGGAATCACAATCCGGTACTCTAACCAGCTGAGCTACGCCCACCGCAAAAGCCAAATTTTCGTCGTCTGCTTGCCGATGGCGCGCCCGGCGGGACTCGAACCCACAACCGCCGGCTTAGAAGGCCGGTGCTCTATCCGGTTGAGCTACGGGCGCAACCGTTAGAGTCTATCGCACCCCCACGCAGACGGTTGGTCGGGGTAGAGGGATTCGAACTCTCGACATCCAGCTCCCAAAGCTGGCGCTCTACCAGGCTGAGCTATACCCCGATCGTTCGATCCGCCATCGTCAAACCGATTCACCTCGCAAAAACTTGAAGGGTGCCGCGGCACCCTTCGCTGATATGGCGCGCCCGGAGAGATTCGAACTCCCGACCACCAAGTTCGTAGCCTGGTACTCTATCCAACTGAGCTACGGGCGCGTGGAACCGCTAATTATCGCGTCGACGCGCTTTTCCGTCAACGAAAATCCGATACAAAACAAGACTGGCGGAGAGGGAGGGATTCGAACCCTCGATAGAGCTTTTGACCCTATACTCCCTTAGCAGGGGAGCCCCTTCGGCCTCTCGGGCACCTCTCCGTCAAGGGCGCGAAGGATAACGGCTAGCCCGCTCGCGGTAAAGCTCAACCTTCGGCGGCGGGAGGAGTTTCACCGCCCGGTGCGTCGTGTTCGCGCTTGATGCGCTGATAAATTTCCTCGCGATGCACGGCCACATCCTTGGGCGCGTTGATGCCGATGCGCACCTGGTTGCCCTTGACGCCGAGCACCGTCACGCTGACGGCATCGCCGATCATCAATGTCTCGCCTACCCTGCGCGTCAAAATCAGCATGACGATGCTCCTTTTCCTGTTCGCGCCGTCCCCCGGCGCGTGTCCATGATCCGATGAAGCTGCTTTCAGCATAACGAGGATAGCTGAACACCAACCCCGCGCCAGTGACCCTAGTCATGGACGCGTGGCGGCTGCATCGCGTCGCATCCTACCAAAGCCTCATGCAAGACGTGCGCCGACCCATGCCGGCACCTCGGCGAGAGCCGCGGCGAGTTTCGGCGAATCCTCGCCTCCGCCCTGCGCCATGTCCGCGCGCCCACCGCCCTTGCCGCCTATTTGACCGGCCACGTGCGCGACAAGTTCGCCAGCCTTGATCTTGCCCAGTGCCTTGCCGTTCACGCCGGCGATCAGCGCGATCTTGCCGTCCGCTCCGCCCGCCAGCAGCACCACGCAGTCGCCGAGCTTCTGCTTGAATGCATCGACACTGTCACGCAGGGATTTCGCATCCGCACCGTCGAGTCGCGCGGCGATCACCTTGATGCCGGCGACGTCCTGCGCGGACGCGGCCAGGTCGCCCGCCGCCGCGCTCGCCGCTTTCGCCTTGATCGCGTCGAGCTCGCGTTCGAGTTTCTTCTGCCGATCCAGGACCTGACGCAATTTTTCAACCGCATCGCCACCGCCCGCGGACAGCAAATGCGCGACCTCGCCCAAGCGCCTTTCCTCGTCGGTAACGAAAGCCAGCGCGCCCTCCCCGGTCAGCGCCTCGATGCGGCGGATGCCCGAGGCGACGCCGGATTCGGACACGATCTTGAACAAGCCGATGTCGCCGGTGCGCGCGACGTGCGTGCCGCCGCACAACTCGGTGGAAAAATCGCCCATGCGCAACACGCGCACGCGATCGCCATATTTCTCGCCGAACAGCGCCATCGCGCCGAAATCAATGGCCTCCTGGTACGCCATGTCGTGCACTTCGGCCGCGACGTTGCGGCGTACTTCGG
The DNA here is from genome assembly GCA_035473575.1 of Rudaea sp. Lineage (GTDB taxonomy): Bacteria > Pseudomonadota > Gammaproteobacteria > Xanthomonadales > Rhodanobacteraceae > Rudaea. The sequence continues at coordinate 4,519 of DATIOA010000238.1, forward strand.
CGTTGACGATGTCCTCGATCATGCGCAATTCCTCGTGCGAAACCGGCTTGAAATGCGAGAAGTCGAAGCGCAGGCGATCCGGCGCCACGAGCGAACCTTTCTGCGCGACGTGTTCGCCCAGCACTTGGCGCAGCGCCGCGTGCAACAAATGCGTGGCCGAATGATTGAGCACGGTCGATTGCCGGCGCACGGTGTCGACCGAACCCGCCAGCGGCGCACCGATGCGCAACGGTTTGCCGTTCCAGCGCCCGACATGACCATGGAACGCACCGGCCAACTTGATCGTATCGGTGACGATGAATCGTCCATCGGCATTGCTCAACTCGCCCGTGTCGCCAACCTGGCCGCCGGATTCGGCATAGAACGGCGTGGCGTCGAGCAGGAGTATCGCTTCCTCGCCGTCGCGCAACTCCTGGACCTCGCGGCCATCGCGCACGATGCCGATCACGTTCAGCGCATCGGCATCCAGCGCGCCGTAGCCAAGAAATTGTGTGGGTTTCAGGCGCGTGACCAGGTCGGCGGAAATCGAGGCCCGAGTCTCGAACTGGCTGGCTGAACGCGCGCGTTCTCGTTGTGCGTTCATGGCCTGCTCGAATCCAGCCATGTCCACCGTCAATCCACGTTCGCGCGCGATGTCGGCGGTGAGGTCAACCGGGAATCCGTAGGTGTCGTAGAGCCGGAACGCATCAGCGCCGTGTATCGTTGCTAAAGCCTTATCAAGCACATCCAAACCGAGCGCCTTTCGAATTGTTTCAACAGGCAATTCACCAGTCGCCAACTTTGAAATCTTGGTTAGATCAGGACCAAGGGCCTTAGCCGCAACTTCGTCGAACACCTTCATGCCGTTTTCCAGCGTCTCGCCGAAGCGTTCTTCCTCCGCGAACAAGGCCATCTCGACGGTCGTTTGTTTCGTCGACAACTCCGGATAGGCCTTGCCCATCTCCGCGACGAGGGTCGGCACGAGCTTGTGGAAGAACGGCTGTTTCTGACCGAGCATGTAGCCGTGCCGCAGCGCGCGGCGGATGATCCGGCGCAGCACGTAGCCGCGGCCTTCGTTCGATGGCAACACGCCGTCGACGATCAGGAACGAGCAGGCGCGTATGTGATCGGCGATCACGCGCAGCGACTTGTTTTCCAGATCCTTCGTAGCGGTCAGTTCCGCGGCCTTGGCAATCAGGCGCTGGAACAGGTCGATCTCGTAGTTGCTGTGCACGTGCTGCAACACGGCGGCCAGGCGCTCCAGGCCCATGCCGGTATCCACGCACGGCGCCGGCAATTTCGACAGCGTGCCGTCGGCGGCGCGGTCGAACTGCATGAAAACGAGGTTCCAGATTTCGATGAAGCGGTCGCCGTCTTCGTCCTTGGAACCCGGTGGGCCACCCGGAATGTGCGCACCGTGGTCGTAGAAAATCTCCGTGCACGGCCCGCACGGACCCGTGTCGGCCATCTGCCAGAAATTGTCGGATGCGTATGGCGCGCCCTTGTTGTCGCCGATGCGCACGATGCGCTCGGCCGGCAATCCGATTTCCTTGTGCCACAGATCGAACGCTTCGTTGTCGGTGTGGTAGACGGTGACGAGCAGGCGATCGGCTGGCAATTTGTATACTTTTGTCAGCAGTTCCCACGCCCAGTGGATCGCTTCCTTCTTGAAATAATCGCCGAACGACCAGTTGCCGAGCATCTCGAAAAACGTATGATGCCGCGCGGTATAGCCGACCGAATCCAGGTCGTTGTGCTTGCCGCCCGCACGCAGGCAGCGCTGCACGTCGGCCGCGCGCACGTAGGGCAGCTTCTCGCTGCCGAGAAAGACATTCTTGAACTGCACCATGCCCGAGTTCGTGAACAGCAAGGTCGGGTCGTTGCCGGGCACGAGCGGCGCGGAGGACACGATGGTGTGGCCGCGCTCGCGGAAAAAATCAAGAAAGGTCTGGCGGATCTGCGCGCTGGTTTGCATGGGGACCGATCGAAATGGATTTGGTGCCCGACATGCTGGCCGCCGTCCATCGAGCTTTCAATCCGACTCCGGCCCGGCAGCGCGGGTGATGGATTGTACCGTGTGGGCGTCGAAGCCGCGACGCAAGAGGAAAGCGGCGCGCCTGGAACGCTCGGCAAGCGTCGTTGCGCGCTTGCCGCCATGGCGCCGGCGGACCAGATCGCGGATCAGGGCCGGCCAGTCCGGCTCGGCCGCGTCGATCAGCGCCTTTGCCGCAGATTCGGCAATGCCATGGGTCTTGAGTTCCGCCACGATCCAGCGCGGCCCATAGCCGCCGGCGATGCGCGTACGCACCAGCATGTCGCCGAAACGCGCGTCGGACTGGTAATCCTTCGCCTGCAGATCCGCCAGCGCCTTGGCGCTTTCGCCAGCATCAAGACCCTTGCGCGCAAGCTTGGATTTGAGCTCACGCGCCGAATGCTCGCGCCGCGCGAGCAGGCCAAGCGCCTTGTCGTAGGCGCCTGTCGCGGGACTCTTGCCGGTCTTGCCCATGCGATTCCTGCCAACCGAAAAACTTGCAGGAACAGCTTACCTCACGCAGCAAGCGCGACGCGGATCACGTTCGCATCGTCGGCATGATCGAGCAACAGCCGGCGCACGCGATCCTGCCATGCGGACGAGAACGCATCGCGCTCGAAAACGCTGGCGTCCGGAGCCAGCGCCCTGCCCATCGACTCGCGCATCTGCGGTGCGGGCGTGATGCTGGAAAGGTCCATCGCCACGCGTACCGCCGCACCGGAATCGCGGCGACGAAACCGGGCGATGCCACTCGCATCGCTGTGGCCAAAGCTCAGCAGGCCGCTGCGCGCGAAGCGCCCGGCGATGCCGTGGAAACCGTTGTCCGCCGCGGCACCGGTGAGCAGGGTGAATACCTGCGCGACGACGCCCGTGGTGCCTTCGGCTTCCGGCGCACTCATCGCCACTTCGATCTCGCCGCGTTCGGCGGGCGCGTCCGGATACAAGGCACGTAACGCCGCTCGCGCCATCAGCCAGGCGCCCGCCACGGTCGGGCAGGAATGTCCGGCAAGGCGCACGGCGTCCGGGTAACCGTATTCGATCAGGCCATCATCGGCGGCGCCAAGGAACTGCGCCAGCGCGTCGTGCACGAGCACGCGCGGCGCCTGCGCGAAGAATTCGGGAAACGCCATCGCCTTACTCTTCCGGCAAGCCGTCGATGCCGAAATCGATCACCACGCCGTCGGCGTCGCGCTGGCGATAGTTCACGGAAAGATGCTCGCCAAAACGCTGGTTGAGCTGGCCCAGCAGCGGAATCGGGTCGTGATCGTTGATGAAGCGCATCGCCTCGCCGTTGCGCAGCGCGCCGAGCGCGCCAAAGATCGCCGAATGGCGGAAGCGACGCGCGATTCCGCGCGCATCGAAAATATGGACGTTGGGTTCCGGATCGAGTGGCATGGACATGGACGACTCCAATGAAAAAGCCGGCACCATGCTAAGCCGCACGCAGCGCACATCCCCTGATCCACGTCAATGCAAGGCGAGAATTGCCCTCGGCGAGCACGCGACGCTGCCGGCATCACGATGAAGATGACGACGCGGGACTCTCCACGCACGCGAGCGCGAGCCGCGCGATGCGCGCCAGGCCGTGTTCGCGTTCGGCGGCCGGCATACCCGCGCCGGTTTCCAGATGATCACTGACCGCCAGCACCGCCAGCGCCCGAAAGTCCTCGCGCATCGCCAGCCCGTACAGCCCGGCCGTTTCCATCTCGATGCCTCTGATGCGATGCCGGCGCAGGTGTCCGAGAAGGGCGTCGTCGCCGGAATAGAAAGTATCGGTGCTGAATACATGTGCCACGCGCGCCTGAAGTCCCAGCGCCGCCGCCGCATCGACTGCCGCGCGCAGCAGGCAAAAATCCGCGCAGGCGGCCAGGTCGTGCTCGCCGAACTGCACGCGGTTGAAGCGCGAGTCGGTGCTGCCCGATTGCGCCAGCAGCACATCGCCCAGCCCCACGTCGCCAATGCCGCCGCAGGTACCGATGCGCACGATCCGGCGCACGCCATACACGCGCGCCAGTTCGGTGGCATAGATCGCGGTGGAAGGTATGCCCATGCCACCACCCATCACGCTCACCGGCATCCCGCGCCAGCGACCGGTGAACCCCAGCATGTTGCGGCGCGCGCTGACTTCCACCGGTGCATCGAGGAACTCGTGGGCGATGAACCGCGCGCGTAACGGATCGCCGGGCAACAGCACGGTGTCGGCGATGGCGCCGACGTCGGCTTCGATATGCGCCGTGCTCATGCGTGCCTTCCCGCGTGTGCAAATTCCACGCTCATTCGGCGAGCGCCGCCGTGATGGCATCGAACAGCGTGCTGGCGCCGATGCGCAGGTGCGCCGGCGTGATCCAGTCCGCACCGAGGCGCTGCTCTGTGAGCGCGAGGTATCGCGCCGCGTCCTCGATCGTGCGAATCCCGCCTGCCGCCTTGAAGCCGCACTGCCCGCCGCGCGCGGCGATGGCATCGAGCATGAGCGTGGCGGCTTCGAGCGTCGCGTTCACCGGCACCTTGCCCGTGGAGGTCTTGAGGAAATCCGCGCCCGCATCCAGCCCGATCGCGCAGGCCTCACGGATCAAACCCGGCGTGCCCAATTCGCCGGTTTCGAGGATGAGCTTGAGCACGATGCCATCCTTGCAGGCATCGCGGCAGGCCACGACGCCGGCACGCGCGCGCGCGGCATCGCCCGCGCGCAGCGCCCGCCAGGGCAGCACCATGTCGATTTCGTCGGCGCCGGCGGCAATCGCACGGCGCGTCTCCCGCGCGATGCGCCGGGCATCGTCGTCGCCATCGGGAAAATTCACGACGGTGGCGACCTTGACCGCGGTACCGGCCAATGCCTCACGTGCCGTAGTGACGTGCTCCGGATACACGCACACGGCGGCGGGCAATCCCTTCGCCGTGCGGGCCGCTGCGCAAAGCGCACGGATGCGCGCGGGCGTATCGTCCTCGCCAAGACTGGTCAGGTCCAGCAAGGTCAGCAGGTGGGCGGCGAGCCGGCGTCGGGAATCTGGCATGTCGTTATCTTGCGATGCGGCGCCAATGTAACGAGCCGGGGTCTCGACGGCCTTGATCTGGAACAAGCGGGCCAATGCCATGGCGTCGGCAAACAGCCGTAGCGCTTCGGTCGCGCCGGCGTCTTGTCAGGCTTGTCTCGGATCCGCCGTCATCGCCAGAACACGGTTCACCTCACGCCTCTTCCAGCTCCGCATCCTGCTTGGCCGCGGCGGTCTTGTTCGCGCCGAGCGCGGCGCGCAACTTGTCTTCCAGGTCCTTGGCGGCCGCGGGATTTTCCTTGAGGTACTGGCGCGCATTGTCCTTGCCCTGCCCGATGCGTTCGCCGCCGTAGCTGTACCAGGCGCCGGATTTCTCGACGAGTTTGTTGTCCACGCCCATGTCGATGAGCTCGCCTTCGCGGCTGATGCCTTCGCCGTAGAGGATTTCGGTGACGATCTGCTTGAACGGCGGCGCCAACTTGTTCTTGACCACCTTGATCTTGGTCTGGTTGCCGACGACCTCGTCGCCCTTCTTCACCGCACCAATGCGGCGGATGTCCAGACGCACCGAGGCGTAGAACTTGAGCGCATTGCCGCCGGTGGTGGTCTCGGGATTCTGGCCCGGCATCATCATGCCGATCTTCATGCGCAACTGGTTGATGAAGATGACCATTGTTCCCGAACGGCTGATATTGCCGGTGAGTTTGCGCAGCGCCTGCGACATCAGGCGTGCCTGCAGACCGGGGAGTTGGTCGCCCATTTCGCCCTCGATTTCCGCGCGTGGCGTGAGTGCGGCGACCGAGTCGATCACGATCACGTCGATCGAACTGGAACGCACCAGCATGTCGGCGATTTCCAACGCCTGTTCGCCGGTGTCGGGCTGCGAGAGCAAAAGATCATCGACCTTGACGCCGAGCTTCTCGGCATAAGTCGGATCCAGCGCGTGCTCGGCGTCGATGAAGGCGCAGGTACCGCCCAGCTTCTGCGCCTGCGCGACGACCTGCAGCGTGAGTGTGGTCTTGCCAGAGGATTCAGGGCCGTAGATTTCGACCACGCGGCCGCGCGGCAAGCCGCCGATGCCGAGCGCGATGTCCAGCATCAGCGACCCGGTAGGAATCGCCTCGACGGGATCGGCCGCACGGTCGCCCATGCGCATGACCGCGCCCTTGCCGAACTGCTTTTCGATCTGGCCCAGGGCCGCGGAAAGTGCCTTGCGCTTGTTGTCGTCCATTGCTGATGACCTCGTGATGATGAGTTGGCGGGCAGTCTGGATGCCACCCGTCTCAGGGATTGCGATTTCGCGATGGGTGGATTGTCCCACAGCGCGGCGAACGTCGCATGCGCGATGCGCGCGTCAGCTTGTCAGAATTTTCCGAGCGCCGGCGAGCGCCGCGGCCACGGTCTGGCGCCGCACCGCTTCGCGGTCGCCATCGAAATGGAACAACTCCGCCTGCGCATAACCGCCGCGCCGCTTCCAGCTGATCCAGACCGTGCCCACGGGCTTGTCGGCGGTGCCGCCGGAAGGCCCGGCGATGCCGGTGACGGCGATGGCGACCGTGGCGCCATAACGCGCGAGCGCGCCGGATACCATCTCGATTGCGGTTTCGCGGCTGACCGCGCCGTGTTCTTCCAGCGTTTCCGGACGCACGCCGAGCAGCGCTTCTTTCGCTTCGTAGCTGTACGCCACGACGCCACACTCGAACCATGACGACGAACCGGCGATGTCGGTCAGGGTCTTGGCGATCCAGCCGCCGGAACACGATTCCGCGGTGACGAGCGTCGCGCCGCGCCGGGAAAAGTCCACGGCAATCTGCTCGGCGAGCGTGTGCAGGGCGGCATCGGTAGCTGGAGTGTGCGCCATCGTCGGCTCCGGAAACGGAGTCCTCTTCTACCGGATTTTTCCGCGCGACGCAAAGCCGCCGCCAGCCAATGCATTAAGCTTGGATCGCGGCACCGAACTCGGGGCACCGACATGAACACACGCTGGCAGTCCGACCTTTCCATCTTCATTGCCTGCTTCGCCGGCCTCGTCGTCGGTGCGGTGGCGTGGATCGCCGGTTGGCACGCAGCGTCGGCGTGGATCTGGGCGGCAGCGTCGCTGCCCGCCGCCGTGCCGCTGCTGCTGCGCACCGTCGTCGCCCTGTTGCGGCGCGATGCCGGCGTCGACCTGCTCGCGCTGATCTCAATCGTCGGCGCACTTGCATTGCAGCAACCGCTCACGGCCGCGGTCATCGCGGTGATGCTCGCCAGCGGTCAGTTGCTGGAAAGCTACGCCGAGCGGCGCGCCAGCCGCGAAATGTCGGCCCTGCTGGCGCACGCGCCGCGCAGCGCGCAGGTCTACCGCGACGGCACGCTGGTGGAGACGCCGCTGGCCGACGTGCGATCCGGCGACAGGGTTTTCGTGCGCCATGGCGAAGTGCTTGCAGTGGACGGCGCACTGTCCACCGAGCGTGCGGACATCGACGAATCGACGATCACCGGCGAAGCGCTGCCGACCGCCTGCCAGCGCGGCGCGGCGTTGCGCAGTGGCACGGTCAACGCCGGCGATGCCTTCGAGATGGTGGCGTCCGCGGCTGCGGCGGACAGCACCTTCGCCGGCATCGTCAAACTGGTGGAAGCCGCGCAGCGCTCGCGCGCACCGGCCACGCGCCTGGCCGACCGCTACGCAATGGCACTCGTCCCGGCCGCGCTGGGACTCGCTGCCCTGGCCTGGTGGATCAGCGGCGATGCGCTGCGCGCGCTTGCCGTAGTGGTCGTGGCGACTCCTTGCCCGCTCATCCTCGCCGTGCCGGTCGCGATCGTCTCGGGCATGTCGCGCTGCGCCCGGCGCGGGATCCTGGTCAAGGGCGGCGGCGCCCTGGAAGCGCTGGCCACCGCGCGCACGCTGTTCTTCGACAAGACCGGCACGCTGACCGGCGGCACGGCGCGACTGATCGCCATCGAGAACATCGCCAGCTGCAGCGCCAACGAGTTGCTCGCAGCCGTCGCGTCGCTGGAACAGATGTCGGGCCACGTCACCGCCGCCGCGATCGTCGCCGCCGCGCGCGAACGCCAACTTGCGCTGAGCGTGCCCGCCGACGTGGCCGAAGTCGCCGGGTCCGGCATCAGCGGCAGCGTCGCTGGCGCGCGCATCGCCGTAGGCTCCTACGACTACATCGCGCGCAAGGTCGCCGTGCCCCAGGCCGTGCGCGACCTGCTCGAACGCCGTGCCGCCGAAGGCACCTCGACGGTGTTCGTCGCGCGCGCCGGCGAATTCGCTGGCATCCTGCTGCTCGCCGACCAGTTGCGCACGGAAACCCCGCGCGCGCTGCGCCTGCTGCGGCGCGCGGGCATGCGCCGCATCGTCATGCTCACCGGCGACCGCCGCGAGGTGGCCGAGGCGATCGGCGTCGGCCTGGGCGTCGATGAAGTGCTGGCCGAACAATCGCCTGCGCACAAGCTGGCCGTGATCAAGGCGGCACGCGAGATGGGGCCGACAGTCATGGTCGGCGACGGCGTCAACGACGCACCGGCACTGGCCGCCGCGACCGTGGGCGTGGCCCTCGGCGCGCGCGGCGCGACGGCTTCCGCCGAAGCCGCGGACATCGTGCTGCTCGTCGATCGCCTCGATCGCCTCGCCGAGGCGCTGCACATCGCGCGGCGCACGCGCGCCATCGCCGTGCAGAGCGTCCTCGTCGGCATGGGCCTGTCGGTACTGGCGATGCTGGTCGCCGCCGCCGGTTACCTGCCGCCACTGTCCGGCGCGGTGGTGCAGGAATTGATCGACGTGGCCGTGATCCTCAACGCGTTGCGGGCCCTGCGCATCCATCCGCTGCGCGCCAGCCGCTTCAGTCTGACTCCGCAAGAATCGGAGCGCCTGCATGCCGAGCACCGCGAACTGGCGCCTGTCCTGGACCGGCTCGGCGCGGTCGCCGAGCGCCTGCCGGTATTGGCCGGTGCGGAGCGGGTGCGCGCGCTGCACGACGTCGACGCGCTGCTGCGCGAACAACTGCTTCCGCACGAGCGCGAGGACGATCATTCCCTGTATCCGGCGCTTGCCGAATTGCTCGGCGGCGACGATCCGCTGGCGGCGATGAGCCGCACGCATCGCGAAATCTTCCGCCTGCACCAGCGCTTCGCTGCGCTTGTCGCGCGAATTCCGGAACACGATTCCGACCCGCGCCTGCTGCAGGACCTGCAACGCACCCTGTACGCGCTGGATGCGATCCTGCGCCTGCACTTCGCGCAGGAGGAAGAGATCTACCACAGCCTGGCACCAGGCTGAAGGATTCCCTCAGCGCCCCGCCTCGCGCGCCCGCGGCGCACGCGCCAGCCAGCCGTAGTACAGCAGCGGAATCACCAGCAAAGTCAGTACGGTCGAGACGAGGATGCCGAAGATCAGCGACACGGCCAGGCCCTGGAAAATCGGATCGTCGAGGATGAAGAAACCACCGATCATTGCCGCCAGCGCAGTCAGCGCGATGGGCTTGGCGCGCACCGCCGCCGCCTCGATCACCGCCGCGCCGAGCGCGCGGCCGGCGACGAGTGCGTGGTCGATGAAGTCGATCAGCAGGATCGAGTTGCGCACGATGATGCCGGCCAGCGCGATCATGCCGATCATCGAGGTCGCGGTGAACTGCGCGCCGACGAGCGCGTGGCCGGGCATCACGCCGATCACGGTCAACGGGATCGGTGCCATGATGATCAGCGGCACGACGTAGCTGCGGAACTGGCCGACGACGAGCAGGTAGATCAGCACGAGGCCGACCGAGTACGCCAGGCCCATGTCGCGGAACGTCTCGTAGGTGATCTGCCACTCGCCATCCCACTTCACCGCGTAACCGGTGGCATCATCGGGTTGCGCAATGAAATTCTGCGCGAGTGCATGGCCGTCGATTTTGTCCCGCCCGAGCTTGCCCACCATCGCGAACATGCCGTACAGCGGACTGTCGGCGCGCCCGGCATCGTCGCCAACCACAAACACATAGGGCAACAGGTCCTTGTGGTAGACGGCCTTTTCCCAGCCCGCCTGCCGCACCTGGGTAACCTCGGACAGCGGTACCAGCGCCCCGCCTTGCGCGCGCACGCGCAAGGCGAGCAGCGAATCGAGAGCGGCCTGATCGCCCGCGGAAAGGCGCAGTCGAATCGGTACCGCGTACTTGGAGCGGCCGTCCATCAGGTACGCGGCATCGTCGCCGGACAGCGCAGCGCGCAAGGTACGCGCAATGTCGGCCTGCGCGACGCCGAGGCGTGCGGCGCGGGCACGATCGACGACGACGACGTCGCGTGGTGAATCGGCCTCGACGCTGCTGTCGATGTCGACGAGGTCCGGATCGGCGTGAAAGTCCTGTTTCAATCCCGTCGCCAGCTTGCGCAGTTGCTCATAGTCCGGGCCGTAGATCTCGGCCACGATCGGCGCCAACACCGGCGGGCCGGGCGGCACCTCGACCACTTTCACCGAAGCGCCGAAGCGCGCGCCGATCTGCGCCAGCATGGGGCGCACGGCGAGCGCGATTTCATGACTCTGGCGCTTGCGTTCATGCTTGCCGACGAGGTTCACCTGCAAGTCGCCATCGATCGGCGCGCTGCGCAAATAGTATTGCCGCACCAGGCCATTGAAATTGATCGGCGCGGCGGTGCCCGCGTAGGCCTGGTAGTTGCGCACCTCCGGCACGTCGTTGAGCGCGTGACCCAACTCGCCAAGCAAACGATTGGTCGTCTCCAACGTGCTGCCAACGGGCATGTCGACGACGACCTGGAACTCGGACTTGTTGTCGAACGGCAGCATCTTCAGGATCACCGCGCGGAACAGCACGAGGCTCGCCGCGAGCAGCACCAGCACACCTATCGTGGCGAACAGTGCGCGGCGGCGACGACGGCCGCGACCGGCATCCAGGAACGGCGTCATCAGACGCCGGAACAACCGCAGCAGGCCGCTTGCGCGCGGCGCTTCGCCTTGCGCGTCGACGACCGGCGCGTGCTGATGATGGCCGATCAACTTGAGCGAGAGCCACGGCGTCACGATCAGCGCAACCGCCAGCGACAACAGCATGCCGGCCGAGGCGTTGATCGGGATGGGCCGCATGTACGGGCCCATCAGGCCCGAGACGAACGCCATCGGTAGCAGCGCGGCAATCACGGTGAACGTGGCCAGGATCGTCGGCCCGCCCACTTCGGCAACCGCCTCGGGAATCGCCTCGCGCAAGCGACGTCCGCCGAGCGCCATGTGGCGATGGATGTTCTCGACCACGACAATGGCATCGTCCACGAGGATGCCGATGGAGAAGATCAGCGCGAACAGCGAGACGCGATTGATCGTGAATCCCATCGCCCATGAGGCGAACAAGGTCAGCATCAGGGTGATGACGACTGCCGTGCCAACGACGATCGCTTCGCGCCAGCCGAGCGTCATCAACACGAGCAACACGACCGACAAGGTCGCGAACAGCAGTTTGTGGATCAGCAGGTCGGCCTTCTCGGTTGAGGTCTGGCCGTAGTCGCGGGTAACTTCGACGTGCACGCCTGTGGGAATCGACACGCCGCGCAATTGCGCCACGCGCGTGGCAACGGCCTGCGTGATGTCGGCCGCGTTGGTGCCGGACTTCTTGGTGATCGCGATCGTCACCGCGGGCGCCCGGCCGGCGGCGGGGCCTGCCTTGCCGGGCGGCGCGCCGTACCAGACGTAGCGCGATGGCAGGTCTGCCCCGCGGCGAACCGTGGCGACGTCGGACAGGAACACCGGCTGCCCGTGCGCAACCCCGATTACCAGTTTCGATACTTCGTCGGCATCGACCAGGTACGTACCGGCGGTCATCGGTACGTTGCGGTCGCTGCCCACGCGGTCGCCGGCCTGCAGCACCGTGTTGGCCGCCTTGAGCGAGCGGTCGAGGTCGTCGATGGCCAATCCATAGGCCGCCATCTTCGCCGCATCCAGTTCGACGACCACGGCGCGGTCCGGTGCGCCGATCGTGTAGACGTCACGCGTGCCGGGCACGTGCTTGAGGTCGGTTTCCAGCGTGTGCGCGACTTCGCCGAGCTGCGTCGCGCCGGTAGCCGGATCGTCGCTCCACAAGGTCAGCGCCATCACCGGCACATCGTCGATGCCCATGGCGCGGACCAGCGGCTGGCCGACGCCAAGGTCGGGCGGCCACAGGTCGCGGTGCTGGAATACCTGATTGTAAAGGCGTACCAGCGCCGTCTGGCGCGGCACGCCGACCTTGAACTCGACGGTCAGCAAGGCCATGCCCGGGCGACTGACTGAGTAGACGTGTTTCAGTCCGTCGATGCCGTCGAGCACCTGTTCAAGCGGCGTCGCGACAAGGTTCTCGACATCGCGCACATCCGCGCCGGGAAACGCCACGATGACGTTGGCCATCGTCACGTCGATCTGCGGTTCCTCTTCGCGCGGCGTGATCAGCATCGCCGCGATGCCGAGCAACAGCGCGGTCAGTGCCAGAATCGGCGTCAGCGGGTGCTGCTGGAAAGCGCGCGCGATGCGCCCGGAAAAACCCAGGTGCGCTTCGCTCACGGCGTAGCCTTGCCTGCATGCAACGCAACGAGCCAGCGTGCCGCGGCGACCGGATCGCGCGCGACGCGCTCGCCCGCGGCAAGGCCCGACAGCACCTCGACGTCCTCGCCATCTCGATGCCCGAGGCGCAATTGGCGCAAACCAACCGAATTGTCCGCGCCGACAACGTACACCCCATCGATTTCGCCGCGTTGCACGAGCGCCGTGTGCGGCACCAGCAGGCGCTGCGCGTCGCCGATCGCGAACGCAATCTTGACCGTCATCCCGGGCCACAGCCCCACGGTGCCGGCGGGCACACCGACGCGCACGCGAAACGTGTGCGTCGCGGGGTCGGCGGTCGGCAACACGGCGACGCTCGCCGCCGGCACGCGCCGTGCGCCGCCATCGAGAAGCAAGGTGGCCTGCGCATGCGCACGGATCGCTTCGGCCGCACCTTGCGGCACCGTCACTTCGGCACGCAGGGCATCAAGCGCGGCCAGCGCCAGCAGTGGCTGCGGCTGCGGCGGGCCGGATTGCACAGCCTGCCCGATCTCGACGAAACGTTGCGTCACTACGCCATCGAACGGCGCGCGCACGACGGTGTAATCGGCCTGCTGTCCGGCGCTGCGCAATTGCGCCTGCGCGGAGGCCAGTGCCGCCCGCGCCGCGTCGCGTTGCGCCGTGGCGGCATCCAGGTCCGCGCGCGCAACGAGCTGGCGCGCGTAGATATCGGCGATGCGTTTGTAATTGGCCTCGACCTGCACCAGGCTCGCTTTCGCGGCGGCGACCGCGCCTTCCGCGCTGCGCCGGCCGGAACTTTGTTCGACATCGGTGAAGCGCACGAGTACCTGGCCCTTGCTGACGCGGTCGCCGACATCGACCGGCAATTCCAGCACGCGCGCGTTGGTCTGCGCTGCCAAGGTCGTTTCGTTAACCGCCTCGACGATGCCGTCCCAGGCCTGTGCGGCGGCAGCGTCCGTGCTGGCCACGACGATCGTCGCCAGCGGCGGTGGCGAGGCTGGTTTCGGCGCTTCGGGCGGGCGGCCGCAAGCCGCAAGCAGCACGACGGCTACACCCAGCGCAGCGACCTTCCACGTTGTTTTCGCGGGCGCGGCGATACTCATGCTGCCTCGTCGATCATGCGCCGCGTTGCGGCGTCCACTTCGGCCGCCACCGCCTCGAGCTTCGGATCGCTCGACAACATCGCCAGCATCTCGCGCGGAGCGACCATGCCGAGCCGGGTCTTGTCACCATCGGTGTAGACCGAGATCCGGCAAGGCAGCGCCGTGTTCAGGCGCAGGTCGGCCGCAAGCACGCTCGCCGCGTGGCGCGGGCTGCACACCTCGAAGATCTTGCATTCGCCGCTGAAATCCTGACCCTTGCTGCGCAGGGTGTTGCCCAGATCGTGCACGTGCAACACACCGAACTGGTGGCGTTTGACTGCGGCGTCGAGGTCCTCGACAGCCTGGGCGAAGGATTTCTTGGAATCGACGATGTAATACACGATTGCCTCCAGGGGACGTGTGGCGATGCGCTATTTCGGGAATGCGCTGCCGGGCGCGACACCAAATTTGCGCAGCATGCGCGCGAGTGGGCAAAAGCCCGTGAACGAAGCCTGCAGCAAGTTCACGCCGACGAACAGCGTCAGCAGCAGCCACCACGGCGAAAAATAATGTGCGAGCAGCACACTCACGATAACCATGCTGCCAGCAAAACGCATGACCAGACGATCGACGTTCATGACGGCCTCCTTTGGGTTGTCGGGTATCGACGTGTTCTACTTTAGCATTATCTAAATTAGACTTCAAGCATTTAATATGCGATCATGCGGCCACGCGATCATCCGCCCGCGACGAGAGGGGCACCATGACTCCGGTCAAATCCAGGCAATCCGACAACACGGCATCCGCCATGGCAGTCCACGCGGATGCCGCATCAAACCTGCTCAAGTCGCTGGCCAATGCCCAGCGCCTGCGCATCCTGTGCCTGCTGGCCGGGGGCGAGCGCAACGTCGGCGAATTGAACGAGTTGCTGGACTTGAGCCAGTCGGCGCTGTCACAGCACCTGGCGCGCTTGCGCGAAGACGGCCTGGTGGCGACGCGCCGCGAGGCGCAGACGATCCACTACCGTCTGGCAAGCGGGCCGGCGAAGCGCCTGATCAAGACCCTGCACGGCATCTATTGCGCACCGCCGGCGCACTCCGGCGCAGCGCGCTGAGGATCAAGCCCTGCCGAGCCGGTTCAGCGGAATCTTCAGATAACGCACGCCGTTGGCATCCGGGTCGGGCAACCGACCGCCGCGGATGTTGACCTGCAAGGCCGGCAGGATCAGTCGCGGCGGCGCGAGCGTGGCATCGCGCGCGCTGCGCAGCGCGATGTAATCGGACTCGGTCGCCGCTTCGCGGATGTGCGGGTTGTTTTCGCGTTGCGCGGCAATAGAGGTTTGCGCCAGCGGCGCACGCGTGTTCGGCGGGTAATCGTGGCACAGGAACAGGCGTGTATCCGGCGGCAAGGACAGGATATTCCGGATGGAAGCGAACAGCCGCGCCGCGTCGCCGCCGGGGAAATCCGCGCGTGCACTGCCGGTTTCCGGCGCGAACAGCGTATCGCCGATGAACGCCGCGTCGCCAACGACGTACGTGAGGCTGTCCGCCGTATGACCGGGCGTGGCCATGACGCGGCAATGCAAATCGCCGATCGCGAATGTATCGCCATCGTCGAACAGGCGGTCGAACTGGCTGCCGTCAGCGACGAACTCGTCGCCCAATCCGAATACCC
>DATIOA010000239.1:0-20934 GCA_035473575.1 Rudaea sp.
GATCAGCACGAGGACGAGTAGCGCTGCCGCGCGCAGGCGCGCTGCCACGCGCGCAAGCTTGCCGGCTGGCAGCGCTTGCGCGATCAGGGCCAGCGCGACCACCGCGATCAGGCTCCACAGCGGCGAATCGGATTCCTGATAGCCCAAAATCAGGTAGGCCGTCGCGGCTGCGGCGCCGGCCCAGCCAAGCAGTCGCCAGGCGAGCAGGACGAGGATCGCGCACACGAACACGTCGAGCAGGGTCCAACCGGCGATCCAGCTTCCAACGGCGCTGTCCGCGCCGGGCGCGGCGAGCAATTTGTAGCCGTAGGGAAGATGCAGACGTTCCTGCACGTTGTCGAAAGACTGCTGCCAGCCGGCGACGGACATGGCCGCGGGCGCGGCGATGCGCAGGTTTGCCGACAGGTCCACGTTCGGCGTGCGCCATTCCACGCCGCTGGTGTCCGGTTTGATGCCGCGCGTGATCAGCAGCTCCTCGCCGCTGCCGTTCTTCGTGTTTTCCGCATTCGCCTGCTCCAGCGTGTAGGGCGCGGCGGCATCCAGACGCCAGCCGTTGACCATCGTGCCGCGCACGTTGTCGCGTGCATACCAGCCGCCGCCGGCGAAATCCAGCCACGCCTCGCGTTGCAAGGTCAGCCGGTTCGCCGCATCGGGCGCGATGCCGCGCGAACGTTGCTCGATCGAAAGCTTCGCACCATCGCCGAGCGCGAACGCGGGCAGGTTCTGCCAATCGCCCGGTACGTCCGACTGGCGCGGATCGACCTGCACCGCACTGCTCGCCGCGGTCACGCGCAAATGCGGGTCGGCGGCGTAGCTCCAGATTTCCTGCTTGGGCCACGGCGCGGGCGCGAGGTGCGCAGTCACCGCCGCCAGCGGCGCCAGCGCGCGGGCGCGCACGGTCAGGGTCTGGTTGCCGGGCTGCACCTGCACGTGAAGCTTGCCGTCGGCATCGACCCGCGCCGGCCAATCGCCGTCGACGGAAATCGGCGCGAAGCCTTCCGGCAGCACGGGTCCCAGCGCTTCCTCGCGCGCCTGGCCGGAAACCGCCAGCATGATCTGCGTGTCCAACTGCGCCGGTACGCCGTCGCTGAGCTTGCGGAACACGCGCACATCGATATGGTCGGCTTGCCGGGCGACCACTGCACCGCGGCCCAGGGTGATCTCGCCGCCATCGCGCTGAACCTGCACGACGGGTTTGCCATCCACATTCAGCGCGACCAGGCCGATGTTTCCCGGTACGGTCAAGGTCTGCGGGCGCTCGCGCCAGGGAATCGTGCCCTTGATCATGTAATTGCCCGGCGACAGCCACAGCGCTGGTTCGCTACCGTGTTCGAGCACGGGCTGCGCCTGCGCATTCACCGTGACCTGCTGCGGCCAATGCTGCGCATCGCCCGGCAGATAAATCCGGCTCGGCGCTTGCACGCGCCAGGCGATGGAAAACGCGGCGCCGTCGGCGGTCGCGTCCAGATGCAGCGTGCCCGGCCAGGCGCAGACGAAATCGCCGGCCGCGTTTGGCGCACGCGTGGCCACGAACGGACAGGCGCGATAGTCGAGGTCATGCAGAACCCAGGCTTGCCAGTCCTTCAGCGCTGCCGGCAGCGCCGCATCAACGGGCGTCTGCGCGTGTATACTTGTGGACAAAGCAAGAAGGCAGCCGATCAGGGCGGATCCGATGCGCATGCGACGCTCCCGTGACGTGGACGATGGCCGGATGCAACGCAGGCGGCACGGCACCGGGGTCAAGCCGCGCCCGCGTGCGTGAGCAGGCGCCAGCCCTGTTCGGCGCAGGCGAGCACGAATCCGGCAAGGAAAAACAGATAGCTAAAGCGCAGGTAACGGTATTTGTAGTGGGCCAGATAGACGCCCAGCGAATAGATGTCGGCAGCCCAGGTCGCATAGGGCGAGCCGTCTCGGGCCAGGGCATGGGCCATTTCCTGCAAGTAACGTTCGCGCGTGAGCATGCCGAAATGGCCGAAGAACAGCAGGTTGAACCCGGGCGGCAGCGAACCGTCGGGATTCAGTTTCGGCGGCCGGTACTTCGGCAGCACGGCAAGGACGGCGAGCAGCAGCGCGACGAGGGTGAACGTGCCGAGGATCAGTGCGGCGACGCCGATGACCGGATCGCCCAGCCGGCTCAGGATCACCGTCAGCACGATCGAGGACATGGTGATGATGATGTTGGCCTTGGTGTCGGCCATGCTCGACAGCGCCACGTGGTGCTGTTGCGCGGTGCGCAAGAGATTATCCGTGGTGCCGCGCTCGGCAATGTCGGCGAACAGCGCGCTGGAGCGTTGTGACGGTGGTTGTTCCATCAGCTTAATGTCCATCGGGATCAGCGCGTGACAGAATACGCCGCATGATAGGAAGCGCGCGCCGACTTGGCAATCGTCTCCTGCTGGCCGCCGGTGTACTCGCGCTAGGTGGCTGTGCGGACGCGTTTTTCGCCACCCTGGACCGGCTCGAATACTCGCGCAACGTGGTCGAGCGCGACGGCATCGTGTTCGATTCCGGGCACGACCTCGCACTCGATGCCTATGTGCCGGTCGGCGCGAGCGGCACTCCGGTCGTGGTGTTTTTCTATGGCGGCAGCTGGAGCGCAGGCAAGCGCCACTGGTACCGCTACGTCGGCGACGCGCTGGCGAACAACGGCGTGGTCGTGCTCATTCCGGACTACCGCAAATATCCGGATGTGCATTTTCCCGCCTTCATGCACGATGCCGCGCGCGCGGTCGCATGGGCGCGCGAGCACGCCGCCGAATTTGGCGGCGATCCGCGGCACATTTTCGTGATGGGGCATTCCGCAGGCGGCCAGATCGCTGCCCTGCTCGCCTGCGACAAGCGTTACCTCGCTGCCGTCGGCATGCAACCACGCGACCTCGCCGGCATGATCGGCGTGGCCGGCGCGTATGCCTTCCTGCCTTTCGTCGAGGAAGAGCCCGAGATCTTCGGCGACGACGCGAAAGGCCGCTACGATTCGCAGCCGATCAATTTCGTCGATGGCGACGAGCCGCCGATGCTGCTGCTGCAAGGCACGGATGACGAGGAAGTTCCGCCGAACAACGCCGAGGGGATGGCCGAACGCGCGCAGGCGATGGACGGCACGGCCACGCTGAAACTGTATCCGGATGTCGGCCACAACCGCATCCTGCTTGCGCTCGCGCGCGGCCACGAGGCGCATATCCCCACGCTGACCGATACGTTGGCGTTCATCGCGCGCATCGATGCCGCCACCAAGGCGACATCGGTGCGCTGAACGTCCTCAGGCTGCGGCAGCGAGTTCGACGCCGGCCACCGACGCTTGTTCCAGCGTCACCGCGACGGCATGCACCACCGCGGCGATGCGCACCGCGCTCTGGATCGCCTGCGCGGACACGCCGTGCTTCTTCAGCGTCTTCTCATGCGAGTCCATGCAGGCGCCGCAGCCGTTGATCGCGGACACCGCGATCGAGCACAGCTCGAAGTCGATCTTGTCGCAGCCCGGGTTGGCCATCGCATTCATGCGCAGGTTCGCGCGCAGCGTGCCGTACTCCGGCTCGCTCACCAGGTGCGTGAAGCGGTAGTAGATGTTGTTCATCGCCATGATCGCCGCGGCGGTGCGGGCACCATCGAGTTCCTGTGCGTTCGCGTGTTTGACCGCTTCGGCGCCGATCGCCGCGACCACCGGAGCGTGGCGCGCCGCGATCGCACTCGCCAGCGCGACCAGGCCGATCTGCTTCTGGCTCAGGCCCGGCGCGCCGGTTTCGGCGAGCACGGAATCCAGGTTCAGGCGCAGGTCTTTCGCATAATCCGGAATGCGGGATTTGAGTTCGTTCAGATTCATTTCGTTCTCCTAAAGTGCTGGCTGCATGGTTGCGGCCAGCACGCAAAACCAAGGTCAGGCAGCCTTGAGCGTCTCTTCACCCTTGGACCAATTGCACGGGCAAAGCTCGTCGGTTTGCAAGGCATCGAGTACGCGCAATACTTCTTGCGGATTGCGGCCGACGCTGCCGTCGGTGACGTAGGCGAAGCGGATGATGCCTTCCGGATCGACGAGGAAGGTCGCGCGCTTGGCCACGCCTTCTTCCGCATCCAGGATGCCGAGCGCCGTACTCAAGCGCTTGGCCGTGTCGGCCAGCATCGGGAACGGCAGGAAGTGCAGATCCTTGTGATCCTTTCTCCACGCCAGGTGCACGAATTCAGTGTCCGTGCTGGCGGCGAGGACCTGGCAGTCGCGGTCGCGGAACTGCGCGTTCAGATCGCCGAAGCCCTTGATCTCGGTCGGGCAGACGAACGTGAAATCCTTCGGGTAGAAGAACACCAGCGTCCACTTGCCCTTGTAGGTGTTGTTGTCGATCTCGGCAAACGCGGTGTCGAGGCTATCGATGGCCACGGTGGCCTTGAGTTTGAATTCGGGGAACTTGTCGCCGACTGTCAACATGGTCTGCTCCTGAGGTTTGAGGGTGAAACGATGGTCCGGCTGGGCACGTGCTCAAGATAGAGGCCTCAATTCGATTACTCAAATTGATTGATGCTATACTTTCGATAGTTTTTGTAGATACTCGGAGAAACCCATGAACCTGCGCGACCTGCGTTATCTGGTGGCCCTGGCCGAACACCGCCATTTCGGCCGCGCTGCCGCGGCGAGCTTCGTCAGCCAGCCGACCCTGTCCACGCAGATCAAGAAACTCGAGGACGAACTCGGCGTCACGCTGGTCGAACGCACGCCGCGCAAGGTACTGCTCACCGAAGTCGGGCGTGAAATCGCGCAGCGCGCGCGCGAGGTACTCAACGAGGTCGAGCAGATCAAGGCGATCGCGCGGCGCACGCTGGATCCGGAATCCGGCACGGTGCGCCTTGGCATCTTCCCGACGCTGGGGCCGTACCTGCTGCCGCATGTCGTGCCGCAAATCCGCGAGCGTTTCCCGCGCCTTGAACTTCTGCTGGTCGAGGAAAAAACCGAGGTCGTCCTGCGCTTGTTGCGTGAGGGCAAACTCGATGCCGGCGTGCTGGCACTGCCCGTTCACGACGACCAGTTGCATAGCGAATTCCTGTTCGAGGAACCCTTCCTGCTCGCCGTGCCCGAGCAGCACGAATTGAGCAAGCGCCGCGCGCTCAAGATGGACGACCTCGCCGACCAGAGCCTGCTCCTGCTCGACGACGGTCACTGCCTGCGCGATCAGGCGCTGGAGGTCTGCCACCTGTCCGGCGCGAACGAGAAATCCGGATTCCGCGCGACCAGCCTGGAGACCCTGCGCCAGATGGTTGCGGCAAATGTTGGCATTACGCTACTACCGACGCTCGCCGTGCAGCCACCGGTCGCGCATTCGGACAATGTGCACCTGGTGCCATTCCGCGGCCATGCGCCGAGCCGGCGCATCGCCATGCTGTGGCGCAAGAGCTCGGCGATGGCTGGATTCCTGAAGAAGTTCACGGAAATATTTCGCGAGTTGCCGAAAGACTTGCTGGACGCGCGCAGTGCCGCAGACGAATCGCCTGCACAGGCGCCGATGCGGCGCGCACGTCGATAGGCAGCAGCTATCGGATCAATCGGAACAATCAATTTTCAAGTTTAATCCCGCTGCGTTACGCTGGGCCGTCCGCCGCGCATGCGGCTGGCCCCAATCTCCACCACAACACGAGGTGTGTCATGGCCACTCTGAAAGGCTCCAAGACCGAGCAAAGTCTGAAAGATGCGTTTGGCGGCGAATCGATGGCGAACCGCCGCTATCTCTACTTTGCCCAGAAGGCGGATGTGGAAGGCTACAACGACGTCTCCGCCGTGTTCCGTTCCACCGCGGAAGGCGAAACCGGCCATGCGCACGGGCACCTGGAATATCTCGAACAATGCGGCGACCCGGCCACCGGCCTGCCGTTCGGCGACACCCGGAACAACCTGAAATCGGCGATCGCCGGCGAGACGCACGAATACACCGACATGTATCCGGGCATGGCCAAGACCGCACGCGACGAAGGTTTCGGCGAAGTCGCCGACTGGTTCGAGACGCTGGCCAAGGCCGAGCGTTCGCATGCGAATCGATTCACCAGGGCGTTGAACGAACTCGCGTGATGTAGCTCGTCATTCCGGCATGGATTGCCGGAATCCAGGGGCCAGGATGGCGCGCCACGGCCACTTCGTATCGTGGCATCCATGCAGTCTGGGTCCCGGCATTCCCTGCCGGGACGACGGATGTTTTTAGGACCCCGCGATGAGCACGAATTCTGGAACCTCCCGCGAAGGCAGCCTCGATGCGCCGACGCGGCATCCGCTGGACTGGAAAAATCCGCAGTTCTACGACCCGGCAGCGCTCGAAGTGGAGATGGAGCGCGTGTTCCACATCTGCCACGGCTGCCGGCGCTGCGTCAGCCTGTGCCAGGCGTTTCCGACACTCTTCGACCTCGTCGACAACTCCGCCACAATGGAAGTCGATGGCGTGGCGAAGTCCGATTACGCCAAGGTCGTCGACCAGTGCTACCTGTGCGACCTGTGCTACCAGACCAAGTGCCCGTATGTGCCACCGCATCCGTGGAACGTGGATTTTCCGCACGTGATGCTGCGCGCCAAGGCGGCGGCGCATAGTCGCGGCGAAACCAAGGCGAGTGCGAAGATCCTTTCCTCGACCACCGCCGTCGGCAAGCTGGCAACGATTCCCGTGGTCGTCGAAGTGGTGAACGCGGCCAACCGCAGCGGCCTCGGCCGCAAGTTGTTGGAAAAGACGCTCGGCGTGCATCCCGATGCGCGTGTACCGGCGTACACCTCACGCACCGCGCGCAAGCGCCTGAAGAAACTCGATGGCGCCGGCAACGCGCAACCGGCAGGACGCACCCGCGGCAAGGTGGCGATCTTCGCGACCTGCTACTGCAATTTCTCCCAGCCCGAACCGGTGGAGGATCTCGCCGCCGTGCTGCGCCACAACGGCGTCGCCGTGAAACTCGTCGAGCGCGAGGTGTGCTGCGGCATGCCCAAGCTCGAACTGGGCGACCTGGAATCCGTGGAAAAGTATAAAAAGCAGAACATCCCGGTACTGGCAAATGCCATTCGCGATGGCTGGGACATCAGCGCGACGATTCCATCCTGCGTGCTGATGTTCAAGCAGGAGCTGCCGCTGATGTTCCCCGACGACGAAGACGTGCAACTCGTCAAGCGCCACATCTTCGATCCGTTCGAATACCTGTGGCAACGCCATCAGGCCGGACTGCTGAAAACGCAATTCCCGAATGCGCTCGGCAAGATCGCCTACCACGCGCCCTGCCACCAGCGCGTGCAAAACATCGGCCCGAAGACGCGCGACGTGCTGGCGCTGATCCCCGGCACCGAAATCCAGACGATCGAACGCTGCTCCGGTCACGACGGCACCTACGGGGTGAAGTCGAAGACATATGCATTCTCGCGCAAGATCGCCAAACCCGTCGAAGCGCGCGTCGAGCAGATCGCACCCGCGCATTTCGCCAGCGATTGCCCGATGGCGGCGAGCCACATCGCGCACGGGCTCGGCGACAAGCCACCTGCGGAAAGTCCGATTGGTTTGCTACGGCGCGCTTACGGAATCTGAAATGCAGAAATTGAATCCTGCTGATTTGTACACACTGGAAACCTACGCGCGCGAGCGCCCCGCGTTCCGCGCGCGCGTGCTCGAGCACAAGCGCTCGCGCAACGTGCGCCTCGGCGCGCACCTGACCTTGCTGTTCGAGGATCGCCTGACGATCCAGTACCAGGTGCAGGAGATGCTGCGCATCGAGCGAATCTTCGAGCAGGCCGGCATCCACGACGAACTCGACGCCTACAATCCGCTGATTCCGGATGGCGCGAACCTCAAGGCCACCTTGCTGATCGAATATCCCGACCCGGAAGTGCGTGCGCGCAAGCTGGTCGAACTGCGCGATATCGAACATCGCATCGCGCTGCACATCGGCGGCCTCACGCCAATCGCGGCCATCGCCGACGAGGACATGGAACGCAGCAACGCCGAAAAGACTTCGGCCGTGCATTTCCTGCGCTTCGAGTTGTCGCCCGCGCACGTTGCGGCATTCAAGCGCGGCGATGCCGTCGAGCTCGCCGTCGATCACCCCGCCTACCAGGGCAAGACAGCGCTGGACGCACCCACGCACGCGGCGCTGGCCGCCGATTTCGACTGAGTCCCGGATTGAATCGCCGTACGCTCCTGCTCGTTCTGGCCGCACTCGTGCTCGTGGCCGTCTGGCAACGCGCGCATCGTCCGATCCATCACGGTCCGGGCGAGATCGCGCCGGAAATCCCGAAACAGGGCGCGATCGATGCGTCCGCGTCGGCATGGCGCAAGGGCGACTACGCGATTAAGCCGCTGGCCGCGTTTTCCATCGCCGCGCGCGTGCTTTCACGCGCCGATTATTCCTGGGACACGGGGGCGGCGCTGGCGCCGGTCGATCTCGCGCTCGGCTGGGAGCGCATGTCCGACAGCGCCGTGCTCGACAAGATATCCATTTCCCAGTCCGGTCGTTTCTATTTCTGGCGCGTCGACGAATTTCCCATCCCGGAGCGCGAGATCATCGAATCCAGCGCGAACATGCACCTGATCCCCGCCGATGCGGCCATCGAACGCGAGATCAAGCGCACGCGCGACGGCGACATCGTCGAGTTCGACGGCTACCTCGTCGAAGTGGACGGTCCGAACGGCTACCGCTGGATCAGTTCGCTCACGCGCAGCGACTCCGGTGCCGGCGCCTGCGAACTGGTTTGGGTGGAACACTTTGCGATCGTGCCGCGACATTGAACGCGGTTCAGGCCGCAATGACGTCGCACGCACCTGTCGCGCGTGCCAGCCCTCGCGCGATGTCGACACGCAGGTCGTCCAGCGCCTCGATGCCGACCGACAGCCGCAGCAGGCCATCGCCGATGCCGGCGCGACGGCGCGCGTCGGCGTCCATGCTCGCGTGCGTCATCGTCGCCGGATGCGCGATGAGGCTTTCAACGCCGCCCAGCGATTCGGCCAGGGTGAAGCTTTCCAGACCATCGACAAAGGCCGCAGCGGCGGCTTCGCCGCCAGCCAGGTCGAAACTCAGCATTGCGCCGAATCCGCGTTGCTGGCGGCGCGCCAGCAGATGGCCCGGATGCCGGCTCAGGCCCGGAAAGTATGTTTTTTCCACGGCGTCGCTTGCGAGCAGCAATTCCGCCAGCGCGGTCGCATTGGCCTGATGCGCCGCCAGGCGCGGCACGAGCGTGCGCAGACCGCGCAGGGTGAGATAACTGTCGAATGGCGCACCGGCTAGCCCTAAGCAGTTGCACCACCAGGCGAGTTCCGCGCCGAGTGCGGCGTCCTTCCACACCACCGCCCCGCCGACCACGTCGGAATGGCCGTTGAGGTATTTCGTCGTCGAATGCACGACCATGTCCGCGCCGAGCGCGAGCGGTTGCTGCAATGCCGGCGACAGGAACGTGTTGTCGACCGCGACGAGCGCACCGAACGCATGCGTGCTCGCGCAGGTCGCCGCGATGTCGGTGATGCGCAGCAGCGGATTGCTCGGCGTCTCAATCCAGACCAGTTTGGGCCGACGCGCCAGCACAACGGTCAGCGCGACAGCATCGGAAAAATCGACGAACTCGACGGCGTACAACCCGTGCGCGGCCTGCGATTTGAACAGGCGATAGCTGCCGCCATAGCAGTCGTGCGGCGCGACCAGCAGGTCGCCGGGCTGCAACTGTGCGGTCAATAGTGCGATCGCCGCCATGCCGGATGCGGTCACCACGCCGCCGGCACCGCCTTCGAGTTCGGCAAGCGCATCGGCCAGCGTGTCGCGCGTGGGATTGCCCGAGCGCGTGTAATCGTAGCGGCGCTTTTGCGCGAATCCGGCGAAGCTGTAATTGCTCGACAGATACAACGGCGGCATTACCGCGCCGTGCGCGGCATCCGCATCCACGCCGGCACGCGCGGCGATAGTTGCAACGTGGCGGCTCATTCGCATTCTCCCAGGGCTTCGCGCAACAGGACGGCGACGGCATCGGTTTCCTTGAGGAACGCGTCGTGCCCGTGCGGCGAGGAAACCTCCACGAGACGGCAATGCGGCGCGCGCTGCGCGAAGTCGCGCATGAGCGACGGCGGCACGAGTTGATCCTCGATCACGCCGAACAACGTGGTCGGAGCATGGATTACGCATGGATCGATGCAGTGCGAATCCAGCGATTCGCCGAGGCAGCGGTAGGCATCGGCATTGAAGCGCTCGGCGAATCTGGCGCCGTGATGTGTCAGCCATGTCAGCACCGCGTCCGAATCGCCGAACCGCGATTCGATCTCGGCATTGGTGACATAACCCAAGATGGCGAGTTGGCGCGACAAGGCCAGCGCGGGCCGTGAATCTTCACCAAGTTCCAGGATCGCGCGTTGCACATGCCGGACGGCACGCGCGAACGCCGAGCTGCGGTGCGCAGCGCACAGCAGCACGAGGCGACCAAGACGAGCGCCGAGCAAGGCCGCCAGATGTTGCGCGACCGCGCCACCGTAGGAAGCGCCAACCAGCAGATGCACGCGACGCACGCCAAGGCGGTTGATGAGCAGCAGCAACGCGCGTGCCTGGTCGGCGCTGGAGACGCGCGCGCCCCGCGCCGGACTCGATGCATCCGCGCCGCCAAGCCAGTCCACGGATAGCAGGCGGTATCGGCGCGCATCCAGCGCACGGCCTTCGCCGCACTGGCTTTCCCACCAGC
The DNA here is from genome assembly GCA_035473575.1 of Rudaea sp. Taxonomy (GTDB): domain Bacteria; phylum Pseudomonadota; class Gammaproteobacteria; order Xanthomonadales; family Rhodanobacteraceae; genus Rudaea. The sequence goes on from DATIOA010000239.1 coordinate 10,655, forward strand.
CGTCGCCGTCGGGAGCGCAGCAGCGCGCATGCGCGGAAATGCCGCCGAGCACGACGATGAGCGGCGCGCGTTCCGGTCCGGCGCATTGCCAGGCCAGCTGCGCGCGTTGCAGTTGCTCGCCGGATTCGAGCCGGAATGGATCGGGCAAGGCCAGCATGCCACGCGTCCACTGGTACAAAGGCGGCGCGGATTCGGTTTGCGGAGTTGCGGACATGCAGCGCCCTCGATCGAGTGACGCGCATCCTACCTTCCGCATTTATAGACGTCAAGACGTTTAGACGTCTATTTCAAATGTCACGCCGGTTCCGCCACCGGCGCCGGCCGCCTGCGTACCGAACCGACGAAGATGCCGAGCAGCGACAGCGCGAGGCCCAGCCAGTCCAGCGTGCCGGTCGGCCGTGCGAACAGGATCACATCGAGCACGAACGACAGCGCTGGCTGCAACAGCAACAGCAGGCCGACCAAGGACGCGGGCAGTTGCGGCATCGCGCTGGCGATGAAGACCCAGCCCAATACCTGGCCGAACAGCCCGAGGCCGAGCAGCGCCGCCCAGGTTTCGCCGTCGGGGATCGCGAAACTGCCACCTTCGGCCAGCACCGCGACGGCCAACATCGCCGCGCAGATCAAACTGTTCAGACACAGCGCACGCATCGGCGTGAGGTTCGATCGCGTCAATTGCGCGCGGCGCAGGCTGAGCAGGTACACGGCGTAGGCGACGCCAGTGGAAAGGCCGAGCCACACGCCCAGGCGAAACCGCGGCGTGAACGAACTCCATTCCACCCCAACCAGCAACCACAGTCCCACGATCGCCATGAGCAGGCCCGCGACGAAGCGCGGCCCGAGCCGCTCGCGGTAGAACACCACGCCGGCCAGGGCCATGATGAAAACCTGGAAATTCGCAACGAGTGTCGCGAGGCCGGGGCCGATGTACTCGATGCTGCGATGCCAGATGAACAGGTCCGCGCCGAACGCGAACGCCGGCAGCACGAGCCACGCCCAGTCGCGCCATTCGATCCCCCGCCACTGTCCGCGGACGAGCAACAAGACAAGCAACATCACACCGCCGAAAGCCATGCGCCAAAATGCCGATTCGGTCGGCCCCACATGCGCCCAGCGCACGAAAATGCTGGTCGTGCTGATCAGCGCCGCGCCTGCGGCCATGCGCCACAGCGCGCTGCGCGGAACCGCCGCCGTCACTTTGCCTGCTCGTGCAGCGGCGCCAACGGTTCGTTCACGGTCGCCGCCATCCAATCGCGCAGTGCCGGCATGGCCAAAATCGCGTCGGCATACGCGCGCTCGACCGAATCGAGCGCGACGTCGTAGCTTTCGAAGCGCAACACGACCGGCGCGTACATGGCGTCGGCGATGCCGAACGCGCCGAACAGGAACGGCCCGCCCTTGCCGCAACGCGCGCGCGCCTCGTGCCAGATCGCCTTCACCCGCGCGATGTCGGCCTGGGCTTCGGCGCTGGTCGGATGGTTCTTCACGCGCTTGCGGCAGTTCATCGGCAGTTCGTTGCGCAGCGCCGCGAATCCCGAATGCATCTCGGCGCTGATCGAACGCGCCAGCGCGCGCGCGGCCATGTCGGCCGGCCAGCCGCGGCCGCCAAGCCAGCGTTCGTTCGCATATTCGGCGATCGCCAGCGAATCCCACACGCGCACGTCGCCGTCGTGCAGCACCGGCACGCGCCCGGTCGGCGAGTAGTCGCGGATGCGTGCATAGAATTCCGGCACATCCAGCGGCAACAGGATTTCCTCGAATGCAACGTCGAACACGCGCAGGACGAGCCAGGGCCGCAACGACCACGACGAGTAATTCTTGCTGCCGATCACCAGTACGGGTTTGGAGGACATGCGGGTTCCTAGATCGGTTCCGGCAGCCAGCCAGCGTCGGTCAGCGGATTCTCGCGGAACTCGGCGAGCTGCGCATCGAGTTTTTCCGCGATCGCGCGGGCGCGCGGCCAGTCGATCTCGGCCACCATCACGTTGACCAGCGGCATCGGCGGCAACTCACCAATCGCGCCAGTCAGGTACTGGCCACCGATAAAAGCCGGAATGCCTGCGGCTTCCAACTCGTTCTTTAGCAAATTGGCGTCGATGATGTTGGCGGCACGATAGACAATTTTCATGCAAGTCACTCGCGATGCGGCGCTGTAAGGCACGCTACTGCTTTCCTCGGTTCGGGTAAAGCCGTCAGTGCCACGTCGACACGATGGCACGCGCCTTGGCCGACAGCGCAAAGACTTCCATGTCCGCGTCGCGAAAGACCGCCGGCCCGAGTTTCGCCTCAATCGTCGGCAGACACCCGCTCACGTCTGGCCACTCCGGCGGCGGTACATACGCCGGCCATGCATGCAGGTGCATGACCAGGAAATCGGCGCCTTTCGATTCGCCGCGCAGGATCGCGGACAAATGCCGGACTTCGCGCAAGCGCATTTCGCGGGTTTCCGGATATTGCCCGTATGCCGGCGGCATGCCGCATTCCGGAGCGACCATGCCGATTTTCACGAACTGCCGATGTACGGCCTGATACAACTGCTCCGGGTCCTGGTAGGACACGATCGACCAAGGCGCCTCGACAAGCATCACGGACCCGGCGGGCAACTGTGCCAGCCGATGGTAGAACGAGGGCACCGGACCGGTCGGAAGCAGGGTGTAATACGGATTGAAGGCGGGATCGTAGTCGGCCTGGAAATACGGATGACCCATGAGCTGGTTCGGCCAATACAGGTAGCCGGGCATCGGTCCGGCATGAAACAGCGCAGCGGCTGCGAAAACGACGATCGCCGCCCGCACTGCCAGCGCGAGCCGCGACAACACCACGGCGACGCCTTCGGCGGCAAACAACAACAGGAACGGCAGCGAGGGTTGCAGGTAGCGCGCAAGCGTACCCGGATTCTGCACCCATGCCGGGTGTGCCAGCATGACGGCGCCCGCGGCAACGGCGACGATCGTGACGACGTACGCCACGAACTGCGCCTCGCGCCGCCACCATGACCACGCGCCGAGTCCGCTCAGGGCCAGCAAGACCGTGAAAGGCAGCGCCTGATGCACGCCCAACGCCAGCATCGAAGCGCGGTATACGCTGTGAACCGTGACGTATCCGGTTTCCGATTTCGCCGCAAGCGCGCCCATGTCGTTGAGCAGTGGCGGCAACAACGCCGCTGCCAGCGGCAACGCGACGATCACCCCGAGCAACAACAGGCGCGCCAGATCGCGCCAACGTTCGTGCCCACGCAGCAACGCTGTCCCGGCGCAAAACGCGAAAGGCATCAGCAGGTACGGCAGCGTGATCAGGTGCAGCCAGCCGGCGAGGAAAGTGGCGAACACATACGTCATCGCCCAGCGCTTGTCGCGCTGCCGCCACCACTCGAAAAAAGCGACGACGGCGATGAAAACCAGCAAAGTCGTGATCGCGTAAGGCCGCGCCGTGCGGCTGTGGTAGACCATGATCGGCGAAATCGCCAGCAGCATGCTCCACGTCGCCAGCGTCGCGGCCGGCGCCCGCCGTCGCATCAACCACGGCGCAACGGCGATCAACGCGATGCCGGACAACAACATCGGCAGGCGCATGCGCCACTCGCTCAAACCGCCATGCAGGGACAGGAAGCGATCGTAGAGCGTCAGCGGGATGCTGTAGTCGGCGACGCCAAAATGCGTGGCAATGCCGGCATAATCCGCATACAGCAATTTCTGGATGGCGTGCCATTCGTCGTCGATCAGAACCTGGCTGCCGAACTGCCAGCAGCGCAGGAACACGCCGGCGGCAACGGCCACGGCAAAGACGATCCACCACACGGCATTGGATGCCGCAATCTTGTTGCGTGACGCGGCGATCAAGAATCGCCCTCCACCGCCGCCGTCAAACGCAGACCGGCATCGGCGGAAAGAAACCGCGGCCTGGCGAGTTTCCATTTCCACAAACGATAGGCGAGGCTGGTGCGCAGCACGCCGAGCCCGTAGCGCACCGAGCGCAGGAAACTGATCTGGCTCGCTTCCGGAAAATATCTCGTCGGACAGGACACCTCGCCGATGTGCATGCCGAACGCCAGTGCCTGCACCAGCATCTGGTTGTCGAACACGAAATCGTCGGAGTTCGCCGCCAGCGGCAGGGTTTCCAGCACGCGCCGCGAAAAGGCCCGGTAGCCGGTGTGGTATTCGGACAGCTTGGCGCCGACGACCACGTTCTGCACGAACGTCAACGCGCGATTGAAGACGTATTTGTACAGCGGCATGCCGCCGGCAAGCGCGGTATTGCCGAGAATGCGCGAACCCAGCACCACGTCGTACACGCCCGACGCGATCATCGCTGCCATCGGCGTGATCAGGCGCGGATCGTACTGGTAGTCCGGATGCAGCATCACCACGATGTCCGCATCGGTTTGCAACGCCAGCGCGTAGCACGTCTTCTGGTTGCCGCCGTAACCGCGATTGCGCGGATGCCGGTGGCTGCGGATGCCGAGGCGGTCGGCCACGGCCAGGGTCGCGTCGTCGCTGGCGTCGTCGACCAGCACGATGTCGTCGACGACGTCGTGCGGGATCGCGCGAAAGCACTCCTCCAGGGTCTTCTCGGCCCGATAGGCCGGCATGACGACGGCGATCTTTTTGTCGTGCAACATGCCGCGATTGTCCCATGCGCAAGCGCCGCAGACCAAGCCTGCCCTGCTAAACTTGGCGATCCGATTCGACTGCCCGCGCCATGACCGACACCAGCCCTGTCAGCCACAATTTCATCCGCCAGATCGTCCTTGACGAGCGCGCCGCCGGCAAGCACGGCGGTCGCGTCGGCACGCGCTTTCCGCCGGAGCCGAACGGTTACCTGCACCTCGGCCACGCCAAGTCGATCTGTCTGAATTTCGGCATCGCGCGCGAATTTGGCGGCGCCTGCAACCTGCGCTTCGACGACACCAATCCCACGAAAGAGGACGTCGAATACGTCGAGTCGATCAAAGCCGATGTGCAATGGCTCGGCTTCGACTGGACGGAGCTGCGCCACGCTTCGGATTATTTCGAGGTGTTCTATCGTTGCGGCGAGAAGCTCATCCACGATGGCAAGGCCTTCGTCTGCGATCTGACAGCGGAGCAGGTGCGTGAATACCGCGGCACGCTGACCGAGCCCGGACGCAACTCGCCGTTCCGGGATCGCGGCGTCGACGAAAACCTCGACCTGTTCCGGCGCATGCGTGCGGGCGAATTCGCCGACGGCGCCAAGACCCTGCGTGCGAAAATCGACATGGCCAGCGGCAACATCAACCTGCGCGATCCGGCGCTGTACCGCATCCGCAAGGTGCCGCACCAGAACACCGGCGACGCCTGGTGCATCTATCCGATGTACGACTACGCGCACTGCATCTCGGATGCGGTCGAGGGCATCACGCATTCCCTGTGCACGCTGGAATTCGAGGATCATCGCCCGCTTTACGACTGGTGCCTCGCGCAGATCGACCTGCCGAATCATCCTGAACTCGTGCAGTCGCTCGTCGATGCCGGTTTCAAGACGAACGTGAGCACGCCGCGCCAGATCGAGTTCGCGCGCGGCAACCTCGACTACACGGTGATGAGCAAGCGCAAGCTCATGGAACTGGTGCGCGACGGTCTCGTCGCCGGCTGGGACGATCCGCGCATGCCGACGATCTCGGGCCTGCGCCGGCGCGGTTTTCCGCCTGCGGCGATCCGCACGTTCTGGGAACGCGCGGGCGTTACCAAGCAAAATTCCACGATCGAGTTTTCCGTACTCGAAGGCTGCGTGCGCGAAGTGCTGGATGCGAACGCACCGCGCCGATTTGCAGTGCTCGATCCGTTGAAACTCGTGATCACGAACTTGGCCGAAGATCACGCGGAAACGCTGACGTTTCCGAATCATCCCAAGAACGAAACCTTCGGCACGCGCAGCGTCGCGTTCGCGCGCGAGTTGTGGATCGAACGCGAGGACTTCATGGAAACGCCGGTGAAAGGTTTTCATCGCCTCGTTCCCGGTGGCGAAGTACGCCTGCGCGGTGTCGGCATCGTCAAGTGCACGGATGTGGAAAAGGATGCCAATGGCAACGTGAGCGCGGTGCACTGCATGCTTGATGCGGACACACGCCACGGCATGCCCGGCGCCGAGCGCAAGGTCAAGGGCACGATCCACTGGCTCAGCGCGCGCCACGCCGTCACGGCCGAGGTGCGCCTGTACGATCGCCTGTTCAATGTCGTGAATCCCGACGACGACAGCGACGGCAAGACCTACCGCGATCACCTCAATCCCGACTCCATGCGCATCGTCCGCGGCTGGCTGGAGGCCTCACTTGCTGATGCCGTATCCGAATCCGCAGTCCAGTTCGAGCGCCTCGGCTTCTTCATCGCCGACCGGCACGATCATGCGCCCGGCAAACCGGTGTTCAACCGTACCGTGACGCTACGCGATTCCTGGGCGAAGACGGCGGGCAAATGATTCCGGCCCAACTGCATCTCACCCTGCCCCTGTGGCTGCGCGACAAGTTTGACGATTCGCGCCTGTACACCGACGACGATGCCAAGATGGCGCTCGCGATCGAGCTGGCGCTCGGCAACGTCGAGAACCGCGGTGGCGGCCCGTTCGGCGCGGCCGTGTTCACCGGCGAGGGCCGCCTCGTCGCCGTCGGCGTCAATCGCGTGGTGCCGCAGAATTGTTCCGTCGCGCACGCCGAGATGATGGCCTACATGCTCGCCCAGCAGCGCCTGCAACGATTTCGCCTGAACGAAGACGGCAGCCGTTTCATCCTCGCCACCAGCGCGCAGCCTTGCTGCCAGTGCTATGGCGCGACGGTCTGGGCCGGCGTCGACGAACTGCTGATCGGCGCACGCGCCGAAGACGTCGAGGAATTGTCAGAATTCGACGAAGGCCCGCTGCCCGCCGACTGGATCGGCGAATTGGAAAAGCGCGGCATCGCCGTGCGCCGCGACATCCGCCGCGAAGACGCACGCCAGGTGTTCGTTCGCTACCGCGAACTCGGCGGTGCGGCGTACTGAGCGGTCTAAAAAAAGTCGCACTCGGATACGCGAAACGGACGTTCGAACGATTCGTGTTTTGCCGCGCATGTTGCAACGCACGATAGGTAACGCTTGATTTCCCGACAGGCCCAGACGACGATCCCAAGGCTGTACGTCTGGGGGTTCAGCGACACACGCCGTTGCAGTCTGTTTGGTCCATCATCCTAGAGGTGTTTGTATGATCTTCAAACGCACACCACTGGCACTGGCGCTAGCCGGTGCTTTTTTTTCCTTCGGCGCCGGGGCGGTATCGCCAGTCGGCAAATTTCATGCGCTGCACTTGCAGCCGCAACACATCGACTTGAGCAAGTCGAATCCCCTTATCGGTGCAGACGGCAAAGCCGCCGTTATCATCAAACTGAAAGGCGAACCGGCCACGCAGACCTATGCTCGCGCGTTACGCCAGTCCGGCAACGGCCCTGTCGGCACGACCTCCGCCAACAATGCGGCACGTACGAGCATTGCCAACCTCAAGAGTGAACAGGCGACACTTGTCAGCCAGCTCAACGCCGAGGGCGTTGCGTACACCGAAATCTATCGCGTGCAGCGTGTGCTGAATGCCGTCGCCGTACGCATGAAGCCGGCCGACATGCAGAAAGTGCGTGCGATGCCGAACGTTGAGGCTGTCGAATTCCTGCCCACATATAAGCGCCCCGCAAACATTGCCAGCGTGCCATTCGTCAATGCACCGAAAGTGTGGGACGGCTACGCCCAGCTCGGCCTGCCGTTCAACGCCACAGGCACTGGCGTGAAGGTCGGCGATATCGACACGGGTCTGGATTACATCCACCCCGACTTCGGCGGCAGCGGCACCCTCGCCGCCTATCAGGATGTCGATCCGACAAAGGTGATCGGCCAGAACTCCCACAACATCATCTTCCCGACGGCGAAAGTCGCCGGCGGTTACGACTTCGCCGGCGACGCCTACAACGCCAGCAACGCGCCGCAGCCTGACGCGAACCCGATGGACTGCGGCGGCCACGGCACGCACACTGCCGGCACGATCGCGGGCATCGGCGTCAACAGCGACGGCACGCCGTATGGCGGCCCATGGAACACCACCGCGCCCTACGCCGCCAATCTCAAGATCGGCCCGGGCGTCGCGCCGGGAGCCACCTTGTACGCGTTGCGCGTGTTCGGTTGCGGCGGCAGCACGAACCTGGTCACGCAAGCCATCGACTGGGCGACCGATCCGAACAACAACGGCGACCTGAGCGATCATCTGGACGTGATCAACATGTCGCTGGGCTCGCCGTTCGGCGTCGACATCGGCACCGGCTGGAATTCGGACATCGAAGCGGTGAACAACGCCGCGGCCGCTGGCCTGATCTCGGTATCGGCCGCCGGCAACAGCGGCGACACGTTTTTCATTGCCGGTGCTCCGGGTGCGGCGAATACCGGCCTCATGGTCGCGGCCAGCGTCGATAACGGCCAGATCGTGCCGTTCGTGCAGGAAAACGCCGCTCCCAACAACAGCTACCCCGGCCAGGCGTCGGCGTTCACCAATGCCAGCGGCATCGCGCCGCCGGCACCTGGCGGCCAGTCAGCCAACATTGTGTTGGCGAATGACACGGCAGGCGGTGCACACCGGGGCTGCGGCACGGGCGTCAACGATCCAGCGGCGTTTTCGAACGCGGCTGCTCTGAGCGGCAATATCGCCCTGATCGATCGCGGCACCTGCAGTTTCTACGTCAAGGTGCTCAACGCACAGTTGGCAGGTGCGATTGGCGTTATCGTCGACAACAACGCCAACACGGGTCTGATCACGATGGGCAACACGGGAACGACTCTGCCTAACGACATCACGATTCCCAGCGCGTTCATCTCCCAGGCCTCGGGCACGGCGCTGAAAACCGATATCGGCGCCGTCAGCTTGGCCGGTGGCTTCAATGCCGTTTCCCAGCCGCAGCTGGCCGACACGCTCGCTGGCTTCAGCTCGCGTGGCCCGGTGGCGGGCGTCAACGGCGCGCTGGAACTCAAACCCGACCTTGCCGCGCCAGGCCTGAATATCCCGTCGGCCCAGACCGGCTTCACCTGCAATGGCGTCGCCACCACCGGTTGCATAACGCCATCGACGAGCGGGATCATCCCGGGTGGTCAGGCGCTGACGATCAGCGGCACCTCGATGGCGACACCGCATGTCGCCGGCATGGTGGCGCTGTTGCGCCAGCTCAACCCGACGATGACGATCGAGCAGATCAAGGCGCTGGCCATCAACGCCGCGTCGCACGACGTGTTTTCCGGAGCATCGAGCACGCCGCCGCGCTACGGCGCAAGCCGCGTGGGCGCCGGTCGCATCGACGCCGCGGCTTCTGCCACGAGCACCATGCTGGCATACAACGCGGATGTGCCTGACGCGATCAACGTCACGTTCGACGTTGAGCCGGTCGGCGCGAGCTTCACGGCCAGCCACAACGTCACACTGAGAAACCTCACGGCGACCGCAGCCAACGTCACGCTGGCAGTGGACAATGTCGTCGCGGCGCCGGGCGTTTCGTACTCGGTGCCGAGCGGCACGATCACCGTCCCGGCCAACGGCACCGCGAACGTTGTGGTGACGTTGAACGCCGATACGACCGCGATGAAGTGGTCGCTGGATCCGTCCATGAGCCCCACGCAGAGCAGCGCAGCATTCGCCGCCAGCTTCCCGCGCGAGTTCCTGTCGGAAGACTCCTCCGTGCTGCGCGTGCTCGACAGCACCACCAGCACCGAACTGGCGCGCGTGCCGCTGTACGCGGCCCACCGCCCGCACTCGACGATGGCCACGGCGGGCGACCTGGGCTCCGCGGCACCCGCCAGCGGCACGACGAACCTGACGCTCTCAGGTTCGGATGTCTGCACGCCGGGAGTCGCAGCAGGCCCGACCTGTCCCACCGCGAGCAGCGCCGACGAGGAGTCGCTGGTTTCGGTGTTCGAACTGCAAGTCACCGGCGCCAAGGACGCAACGTTGCCAGGCTGGGCGAATCTGCATTACTTCGGCGTCAATACCAAACCCGACACCGACAGCAGCAGTAACCCAACGACGGACTACTTCTTCGGCGTCGCCACCCATGGCAACTGGGGTACGCCGAACTACGTGTCGGTCAACGTCTGCGTGGACAGCAACAACGACGGCCTGTTCGACAAGATCGTCGCGAACACAAACGCGGGGACGATCGACAGCCTGCTCACACCCAGCGGCACCGCCAACGACGTGTTGATGGACCTGTGGTACGACAACGTCACCGGCAATGCGAGCGTCGACTACTTCTACAATCTGGTCGGCGCGGG
>DATIOA010000240.1:0-5548 GCA_035473575.1 Rudaea sp.
AGGCATTCGACGTCGTCGCTCGATCACGCCTGACTGCCGACATGCTCGATGCCGTTGCATTCACCGATGGCGAGCTCGACGCGCAGGATTTCAGCCTTGATCTCGCGCAGCAGTTGCGCTACGCCGGGCCGTGGGGACAAACATTCCCCGAACCGGAGTTCGAGGGCGAGTTTGCGGTGGAGTCGTGGAAGGTGGTTGGCGAGAAGCACCTCAAATTCAAGTTACGCCAGGCTGCGCTCGGCGACGCGCTCGAAGCCATCGCGTTCAATAGCTACTGCGGTGAAGCCCCACCGACAAAGCTGCATGCGGTGTTCCAGTTGGATGTCAATGAATGGAATGGCCGGCAGTCCCTGCAATTGCTGATCCGGCATATGCAGCCGGCGTGAACCGAGTCCTGGAGACCGACATGAACGGCACATCGTCTCGCTGGCGCGACAACTTCCCCGTGCTGCTGCTGGCATCGGCCCTGTTCATCTTGCACCTGCTGTGCAATGGCCGCTACGGTTTTCATCGCGACGAATTGCAGGTACTCGACGACGCCCGTCATCTGGCCTGGGGTTATGTCGCCTATCCACCGCTGGTGCCCTTTCTGGGCCGGATCGAGCTGTGGCTCTTCGGCACGTCATTGACCGGATTCCGATTCTTTTCCGCACTGGCGCAATGCATCGCCGTCGTGCTGGCGGGAATGATTGCAGGCGAACTGGGCGGAAATCGCCGTGCGCGCCTGATCGCGGCCCTGGCCACTGCCGTCATGCCATTCGCGCTGCTGGCCGGTAGCGAATTCATGTATGTGTCGATCGATTTTCTGTGGTGGGTATTGCTCGCCTGGCTCGTACTGCGCCTGATCAACAGCGGTAATCCGCGTCTGTGGCTCGGCATCGGTGTGGTGATCGGACTCGGCATGCTCACGCGCTACACGATCGGTTTCTGCGTTGCGGGCTTGGTTGTGGGCGTGGTCGCGACGCCGTTGCGCGGGCAATTGCGCAGTTCGTGGTTGTGGGGCGGTGTCGTGTTGTCGCTGCTGTTGTTCCTGCCGAATCTGTGGTGGCAGTGGACACACGATTTCGTCTATCTCGATTTCGTGCAACACATCCACGCCCGCGACATTCGCTGGGGGCGCACTGGCGGTTATTTTCCGGATCAGCTGTTCGGCAACGCGAGCCTGTTCACGCTGCCGCTGTGGTTGGCTGGACTGTGGTTTGTTGTGCGCGCGAAAGCGGATCCGCGTTTCCGGGTTTTGGCGTGGATGTACCTCGTGCCGCTGATTTTATTTGCTTTGGCGCGCGGCCGTGGCTATTACCTGGCGCCGGCCTATCCGATGTTGCTGGCCGCCGGCGCAGTAGCGGCCGAGCGCTGGTTCGCGACTATGCGTCCGCGCTCGATGAAGATGTGCCGCGCGGGTTTGCACACCGTGCTTGCTGCAGGCGGCCTCAGCAGTGCGGCGGTGGCCCTGCCGATTGCGCCGGTGAATTCAGCGGGTTGGCGAATCAGCCGCGCCGTGCATGACAATTTTGCCGAGCAGATTGGTTGGCAGGAGTTGGCCCGGCACGTCGCCGCAATCTACCGTTCGCTTCCGGAAGAAGAGCGCGCGCATGCGGCGATCCTCGCCAACAATTATGGCGAAGCGGGAGCGATCGATTTGTACGGGCCCACACTCGGCCTGCCGCCAGCGATCAGCCGCACGAACTCCTTCTGGTATCGGGGTTACGGCGATCCGCCGCCGACCGTGGTCATCGAACTGGGCAGCACCGCCGAAGACGAGAGCAAATCCGTAGCCAAGTGCACATCGTTCGGACGCTTTCGCAATAGCGCTGGCGTAGACAACGAGGAATCGGCTTCGGGCTACGAGATTTTCGTGTGCCGGGACATTCCGCCGAAATGGCGCGAAATCTGGGGTACAAAGCCTCGTTTCGGCTGATGCCGTGTCGCGTCGATTTGCTAGAATGCGCCTTTTACGCCTTTCTGACGGACCATGATCGAAACCAACCCGATTGCCCACCGCATCGCCGACCTTTCGAGCCGCCTCGCGTCTCTCAGGGGGTATCTTTGACTACGACATCAAGCGCGAACGTCTCGAAGAAGTAAGCCGCGAACTCGAAAACCCCAACGTCTGGGACAACCCCGAGCGCGCCCAGCAGCTCGGGCGCGAACGCGCCCAACTCGACAAGATCGTCAACGGCATGCGCACCATCACCGATGGTTTGAGCGGTGCGGAACAGTTGCTGGAGCTTGCCGCTGCCGAGAACGACGAAAGCACGGCACAGGCCGTATCCGAGGATGTCGATGGACTCGCCGCCAAGGTCGAGACGCTGGAATTCCAACGCATGTTTTCGGGCAAGATGGATTCGCACAACGCTTTCGTCGACGTGCAGGCCGGCGCCGGCGGCACCGAGGCGCAGGATTGGTCGGAAATCCTGCTGCGCATGTACCTGCGCTGGGCCGAGGCGCGCGGCTGGAAAACGGAATTGCTCGAAGTCTCCGCGGGCGAAGTCGCCGGCATCAAGAGCGCGACGTTCCGCGTCGAGGGTGATTACGCGTACGGCTGGCTCAAGACCGAAATCGGCGTGCATCGCCTGGTGCGCAAATCGCCGTTCGATTCGGACAATCGCCGCCACACCTCGTTCGCGTCGATCTTCGTCTCGCCCGAAGTCGACGACGACATCGACATCGAGATAAATCCGGCCGACCTGAGAACGGACGTGTATCGTTCATCGGGCGCGGGCGGCCAGCACGTCAACAAGACCGAATCGGCGGTACGCATCACGCACGTGCCGAGCGGCATCGTCGTCGCCTGCCAGACCGAACGCAGCCAGCACGCCAACCGCGACCGCGCGATGAAAATGCTCAAGGCCAAGCTGTACGAGATGGAAGTGCAGAAGCGCAACGCCGAGAAGGACGCGCTCGAAGCAACGAAATCGGATATCGGCTGGGGCAGCCAGATCCGAAATTACGTGCTGGATCAGTCGCGGATCAAGGACCTGCGCACCGGCATCGAACGCACGGACACGCAAAAAGTGCTCGATGGCGATCTGGATGGATTCATCGAGGCCAGCTTGAAATCGGGACTGGAAGCCGGTGCGAAGCGCGCAGATGCCTGACCTTGTGGAAAACGCAGCATGACCCACGAAAATCAACCGCAAGACGAAAACAAGCCTGACGAAAACAAACTCGTTGCCGAGCGGCGCGACAAGCTGCGCGCGCTGCGCGGGCAGGGTATCGCGTTTCCGAACGATTTCCGTCCCGATGCCTTCGCTGGCGATCTACAAGCAGAGTTCGACGGCAAGAGCGCCGAGGAGGTCGAAGCTCTCGCGCGGCGCGTGAAAGTGGCCGGCCGCATGCTGCTCAAGCGCGGGCAGGGCAAGGTCAGCTTCGTGCAGATTCAGGACATGACCGGGCGCATCCAGCTGTTCGTCCAGGCCAATGCAGTCGGCGACGCCTACGAAGCGTTCAAGGGCTGGGACGTCGGCGACATTGTCGGCGCGGAAGGTCCGCTGATGCGTACCAAGACCGGCGAACTTTCGGTGAAAGTGGAAAAACTGCGCTTGCTCACCAAGGCGTTGCGCCCGCTGCCGGACAAGTGGCACGGCCTCGCCGACGTCGAGCAGCGTTACCGCCAGCGTTACGTGGACCTGATCGTCACGCCGGAGGCGCGGCACGCGTTCGCCCTGCGTTCGCACGCGATCGGATTCATGCGCCAGTGGCTGGAAGCCGAACCGCGTCGTTTCATGGAAGTGGAAACGCCGATGATGCACGTCATTCCGGGCGGGGCCGTCGCGCGGCCGTTCGTGACGCATCACAACGCGCTGGATATCGACCTGTACCTGCGTGTCGCACCGGAACTTTATCTCAAGCGCCTCGTCGTCGGCGGTTTCGAGCGCGTGTACGAGATCAACCGCAATTTCCGCAACGAAGGGGTGTCGACGCGGCACAATCCCGAGTTCACCATGCTCGAGTTGTACCAGGCTTATGCCACCTACAACGAGATCATGGACTTGACCGAAAGCCTGATCCGCGAAACCGCACGCGCGACGACAGGCAAGACCGCGTTGACCTGGGAAGGACGCGACATCGATGTCGGGCCCGCGTTCCGGCGCTGGTCGATGGTCGACGCCGTGCTCGAGCACAATCCGCAGATCGAGCAGGCACACGTGCGCGACCGCGCGAAGATCGCCGCGCATGCCGAAAAGCTTGGCGTCCACGTCAAGGCCGGGTATGGCTGGGGCAAGATCGTGCTGGAGATTTTCGAAAAGACGGTCGAAGCGACGCTGGTCCAGCCGACCTTCATCACCATGCACCCGACCGAAGTTTCGCCGCTGGCGCGCGCGAACGATGCCGATCCGGAAATCACCGATCGTTTCGAGCTGTTCATCGGCGGCAAGGAAATCGCGAACGGTTTCTCTGAGTTGAACGATCCGGAGGACCAGGCCGCGCGCTTCCGTGCGCAGGTGGCGTCGAAGGAATCCGGCGACGACGAGGCCATGCACTTCGACGCCGACTACATCCGCGCGCTGGAAGTTGGCATGCCGCCGACTGGCGGCCTCGGGGTCGGCATCGACCGGTTCGTGATGCTGCTGGCCGACGCGCCATCGATACGGGACGTGCTGCTATTCCCTTACATGCGGCCGGAAGGCTGATCCGATGGCCTGGAACCATCCTGGGTGCTGGCTGTGAGCTCGACGTTTGAATTCACACTTGCACGGGTACTAATCTGCTATTCTTCAAGAGGAAGTGATTCAAACGCATTGATTTGCATACGTTCGGGTCGAACGGGTGTGCCCTCCCTCGGAGAGTTCGCAACGTGAACGTGCTCATCGTCGACGATCAGCAATCTGCGCGGACCATGATGCGCGAAGTGGTCGAGCAGATTAACCCGGCCATCAGCGTCACCGATTTCGAGGATCCGATCGAGGCGCTGACCTGGTCCGGGCGCAACAAGATCGACCTGCTCCTGCTCGATTACCGCATGCCCGGCATGGATGGATTGGAATTCACGCGCCAGTTCCGCCATCCGATGAACAAGCGCGACGTGCCCATCGTCCTGATCAGCATCGTCGGCGATGAGCCTGTGCGCCAGGCGGCACTGGAAGCCGGCGTCATCGATTTTCTGGTCAAGCCGGTGCGGCCACGCGAATTGCATGCCCGTTGCCGCAACCTGCTGCGCCTGCGCCGGCAGGGGGAGACCGTGAAGGAACGCGCGCAGTCGCTCGAACGCCAGGTACTCGAGGGCCTGCGCGAGATCGAGGAACGCGAGCGCGAAATGCTTTACCGACTGGCGCGCGCCATCGAGTTTCGCGATTTTGGCACGGGGGCCCACCTCGTGCGCATGGCGCGTTTTGCCGGTTTGATCGCCGAGGGCCTGTACATGCCGGACGACGAGGTACGCATGCTCGAGTTGGCCGCTCCGTTGCACGACATTGGAAAAATCGGCGTGCCGGACGCGATCCTGCTCAAGCGCGGTCATTTGAACGACGAAGAAGTGGCGGTGATGCGCAAGCATCCGCAGATCGGCTACGAGATCCTGCGCGACAGCCAGAGCCGTTTCGTGCAA
>DATIOA010000241.1:0-1657 GCA_035473575.1 Rudaea sp.
GTTGCGGCCGAGTTTTCTCGCGACTTGCGAGAACGAGTTGACCGAGGTCGCACAGGCGGCAGATGGCATCGCGGCTTTCGTCGGCCATCCGCATGCCATGGGTGAAGTATACAATGCGGCATCGCTGCTGGCCGGCGGCAAAACGCAGTTCACCGCGCACAAGCAGGCACTGCCGAACTACACGGTGTTCGACGAGAAGCGCTATTTCCGCCCCGGCCACGATTCGGCGGTGACGGATTTCAACGGCGTGCGCGTGGGCTGGCTGGTGTGCGAGGACATCTGGGAGCCGGAACCGGCCGCACGCGCGGCGGCGCAAGGCGCGGAACTGCTCGTCGTCATCAATGCCTCGCCGTTCGATGTGGACAAGGCGCGGGCACGCGAGGAATTGCTGGCTCGGCGTGCACGTGAGAGCAACGTCGCGATCGCCTACCTCAATCTCGTCGGCGGCCAGGACGATCTGGTCTTCGACGGCGGTTCGTTGCTGGTCGAGGCGGATGGAACCGTCGCCGCACGTGCCCCGGCATTTGTCGACGAGTTGCTGATCGCCGACTACGACAACGCGGCGCGCAAATTCCGCGCTCTTGACTGGCCGGCCGAGCGCGATGCCTCGCGCGAGGCGCGCGCGTACGCGGCGATCGTGCGCGGCATCCGCGACTATGTTGGCAAGAATCGTTTCCCGGGCGTGATCCTTGGGCTTTCCGGCGGTATCGACTCGGCGCTCACGCTCGCGCTCGCCGTCGATGCGCTGGGCGCCGACACGGTGACGACGGTGCGACTGCCGTCGCGCTACACATCCGACCTGAGCAACGATCTCGCCGCCGAACAGGCGCAGGCGCTGGGCGTGGAGATGCTGACGATTCCGATTGCCTCTCCGTTCGCCGGATTCCTCGACGCGCTCGCGCCCGCGTTCGCCGGCCGCGCCGCCGACGTCACGGAAGAAAATCTGCAATCGCGCTGCCGCGGCGCGATCCTGATGGCGCTGTCGAACAAGACCGGACGCATGCTGCTCACGACCGGCAACAAGAGCGAATACGCGACCGGCTACGCGACGATTTACGGCGACATGTGCGGCGGCTACGCCCCGCTCAAGGATTGCTACAAGGAACTCGTCTACGCGCTGTCGCGTTGGCGAAATCGCGATTGCGAGGTCATTCCGCCAGCCGTCATCGAGCGCGCGCCGTCGGCGGAACTGCGCGAAAACCAGACCGACCAGGATTCGCTGCCGCCGTACGAAATTCTCGACGCGATCCTGCAACGCTTCGTCGAAGGCGAGCAGTCGCAGGCCGAAATCGTCGCCGCCGGATTCGACGAGGCCACTGTGCGCCACGTCGCGCGCCTGGTGCTGATGAGCGAATACAAGCGCCGCCAGGCCGCGCCGGGCCCGAAGATTTCCACGCGTGCATTTGGCCGCGACAGACGCTATCCGATCAGTTCGGGGTGGGGTTGAGGCGCCACATGAGAGTCAGTTCGCGCTACGCAACGGACGAACCATCGCCTCGTTCAGGAAAGCCGTGATTTCTTCCGGCGCGGCACCCACGCCGCTCAGGCCAACTTGCAGGGCTTGCATCAGCTTGGACTTCTTGTAGATATTGAGCTTGTGCTCGCTGCAATAAACATGGATGCGCTGTGCGAGTTTCGCCAGTTTTTGGCGTGCCTT
>DATIOA010000242.1:0-41682 GCA_035473575.1 Rudaea sp.
CATTTCCGCATGTACAGCTACGTTACGCAGGAACTGCCGGAACTCATCGGTGCGAATTTTCCCGCAGACATGCGACGCGAGAGCATCTTCGGGCACTCGATGGGTGGGCACGGCGCACTGACGATCGCATTGAAGAATCCGTCGCGCTACCGTTCGCTATCCGCCTTCGCGCCGATCTGCGCGCCGATGCAAAACGACTGGAAGCCGTGGCATCCGTTCGTGCGCTATCTTCGGCGAGGACCGCGAATTGTGGAGGCAGTATGACGCCTGCGAACTCGTCGCGCAGGGCCGTCGCTTTCCCGGCGAAATCCTGATCGATCAAGGCGAGGGGGGTCCGCTGATCGGCGGTCTGCGTCCGGACCTGTTCGAAGCCGCGTGCAAGGCCGCGGGCCAGCCGCTGCGCCTGCGCATGCAAGCCGGTTACGATCCCAGCTATTACTTCACCGCCAGCTTCGTCGAAGACCACCTGCGTCATCACGGGAAATATTTGGTAGGAGATAGGAAATGAAGACGCGTGCCGCCGTCGCCTGGGAAGCCGGCAAACCGCTGAGCGTCGAAGAGATCGATCTGGAAGGGCCGCGCGAAGGCGAAGTGCTGGTGCGCATCGTCGCCACCGGCGTATGCCACACCGACGCGTACACGTTGTCCGGCGCCGATCCGGAAGGGCTTTTCCCGGCCGTGCTCGGCCACGAAGGCGGCGGCATTGTCGAGGAAGTCGGCAAGGGCGTGACCGGCCTCAGGCCCGGCGACCACGTCATTCCGCTGTACACGCCCGAATGCGGCGAATGCAAATTCTGCCGCTCCGGCAAGACCAACCTGTGCCAGAAAATCCGCGCCACCCAGGGCAAGGGACTTATGCCCGACGGCAGCTCGCGCTTCTCGAAGAACGGCAAACCGATCCTGCACTACATGGGTACGAGCACGTTCTCGGAATACACCGTGCTGCCCGAGATCGCGCTGGCGAAAATCGATCCGAGCGCGCCGCTCGACAAGGTCTGCCTGCTCGGCTGCGGCATCACCACCGGCATCGGCGCCGTGCTCAACACGGCGAAAGTGACGCCGGGTTCGAGCGTGGCCGTGTTCGGTCTCGGCGGCATCGGCATGTCGGTGATCCAGGGTGCGGTGATGGCCAAGGCCGGCCGCATCCTCGCCATCGACACGAATCCCGAGAAGTTCGTGATGGCGAAGCAGCTCGGCGCGACCGACTTCGTCAACCCGAAGGACTACGACCGTCCGATCCAGCAGGTCGTCGTCGACCTCACCGACGGCGGCGTCGACTATTCGTTCGAGTGCATCGGCAACGTCAACGTGATGCGCTCGGCGCTGGAGTGCTGCCACAAGGGCTGGGGCGAGTCGATCATCATCGGCGTCGCCGGCGCGGGGCAGGAAATCTCCACGCGCCCGTTCCAGCTCGTCACCGGCCGCGTCTGGCGCGGTTCGGCGTTCGGCGGCGTCAAGGGGCGCTCGCAGTTGCCCGGCTACGTCGATCGTTACCTGCGCGGCGAGATCCGCATCGACGAAATGGTCAGCGCGGTGATGCCCCTGGAAAAAATCAACGACGCCTTCGACCTGATGCACGAAGGCAAGGTGATTCGCTCGGTCATCCATTATTGACGCGGACTCGCGTCATTCGATGAACTTGCCCGGCGGCCGCGGACGCGTGGACTTGAGCGCGACGAATTGCGGTTCCTCGCCGTCCAGGCGCAGCGCGATCAGCTCGCCGCCCCAGACGCAGCCGCCGTCGATGGCATGCACACCCATGCCTTGGAATCGGCCAAGCGCGGACCAGTGTCCGCACACGATGCGGATGCCGCGTTCGGCGCGACCCGGCACTTCGAACCAGGGATACAGGCCGGGTTTCTGCGTGCCGGGTACGCCCTTCTCGCGGTAGGCGATGCGCCCGCGCACGTCGCAATAGCGCAGGCGCGTCATCACGTTGATCGCCGCGCGCAACCGGTCCATGCCTTGCAGGTTGGGACTCCAGCGGTCCGGCTTGTTGCCGAACATCGACAGCAGCAAACGCTTGGCGCCGGGGCCGCGCAGGTGTTCCTCCACCTCGCGCGCCGCATGCTCGGCATCATCGCACGTCCATTTCGGGGCGAGGCCGGCGTGCACCAGCATGAAATCCAGCGCGCGATCCACGTGCACGAGCGGACGCGTACGCAGCCAGTCGAGCAGTGCGTTGCGGTCCGGTGCGAACAGCACTTCGCGCAATTCGGGATTGACCTTGGCCTGGTTCGCCTCGTCGCGCTCGGCTACGGCAAGCAGCGACAGGTCGTGGTTGCCGAGCACCACGATGGCGCGCTCACCGAAGGACTTCACCAGCCGCAACACCTGCAGCGACTGGCCGCCGCGGTTGACCAGGTCGCCGCAGAACCACAACACGTCGTGCGCGGGGTCGAAGCGTATTTTTTCCAGCAGTCGGGCCAGTTCGTTGTGGCAACCCTGGATGTCGCCGATCGCCCAGGTTGCCATCAGTGAAGGGTGCGTGGAATCGACAGGGTGAATGGCGCGATGGCCGCGTCGAAACGGCGGCCGTCGTCGGCCAGCATCTGGTAGCTGCCGCGCATGGTGCCGACCGCGGTTTCCAGCACCGC
This sequence comes from Rudaea sp., assembly GCA_035473575.1. Classification (GTDB taxonomy): domain Bacteria; phylum Pseudomonadota; class Gammaproteobacteria; order Xanthomonadales; family Rhodanobacteraceae; genus Rudaea. The sequence goes on from DATIOA010000242.1 coordinate 2,598, forward strand.
GCCCGAGGTGTACTCGAAATTCTCGCCGGGCTTCAGGTGCGGCTGTTCGCCGACCACGCCGTCGCCGCGCACTTCCTGCACGCGACCGTTGGCATCGGTGATGATCCAGTGCCGGGTCAGCAATTTCGCCGGCACGCTGCCGGTGTTGGCGATGCGGATCGTGTAGGCGAACACGTAGCGGTTGTCCGCGGGCGCGGACTCGTCGTCGAGGAAGCGCGTGCGCACATCGACGCGGATATCGTAGGGATTGTCGGAAGGCATGCCGGGATTGTCCGGCAGAGCGGCGGCGCGGGCAAGCCTGTCGGGAATCCTCTGCACAACCTGCTGCGCTTGCCATCTTGCGCGCCGGCGGTGCTCGGAATGCTCGTGTACTGACGTGTACACTCCGCTTCCTGTGCTCCGGCGGCGCACAATCTGGCTGTGCTCGCGACGGTTCTGCAGAGGTTCCTTAGTGGATTTGCTTCGCGAGCGCGACGAAGGCGGCTGGCGGCAATTGCTCGGCGCGCGCGCGCGGGTCGACGCCGGCGGCGGCAATGGCGTTTGCATCCATGATTTTGGAAAGCGCATTCGCCAGCGTCTTGCGGCGCTGGCCGAAGGCCGCGCGGACGATATTTGCGATGACGGTGAAATCGACCTCAGGCAATGCGGACGCGGGCAGCGGCACAAGACGCACTACCGCCGAATCGACTTTCGGCGGTGGACGGAACGCACCGGGCGGAACCTTCAGCAGCGGCTCGACGGTGCAGCGCAGTTGCAGCATCACGCTCAGGCGTCCGTAGGTCTTGCTGCCCGGCGCGGCGGCCATGCGCTCGACGACTTCTTTCTGCAGCATGAAGTGCATGTCGGTGATCGCGGCGGCGTGATCGAGGCAGTGGAACAGTATTGGCGTGGAAATGTTGTAGGGCAGGTTGCCGACGAGGCGGATCGGCGCGCCTTGCGCGAGCGCGGTGAAATCCACCGTCAGCACGTCGGCATTGACGATCGCGAGTTCGCCGATATCGCGTGCCTTCTCGCGCAGCGGTTCGATCAAATCGCGGTCGAGTTCGATGGCGGTGAGTTTCCCGGCCTCGCGCAGCAAAGGCAGCGTCATTGCGCCTTCGCCGGGACCGATTTCGACGATGTGCTGTCCCGGCTGCGGCGCGATCGCGGCGACGATGCGGCGCAGGATGCCGGGATCGTGCAGGAAGTGTTGCCCAAATCGTTTTCTCGGGCGATGCGCGTACTCGTTCATGCGCGCGCGAGTTCCATCGCCAGCTTTGTCGCCGCGACCAGGCTGGCCGGATCCGACTTGCCGGTGCCGGCGAGATCCAGCGCGGTACCATGATCGACCGAGGTGCGCACGAACGGCAGGCCGAGCGTCACGTTGACCGAGTCGCCGAAACCCAGCGCCTTGAGCACGGGCAGGCCTTGGTCGTGGTACATCGCAAGGTAGGCGTCGAAGCGTTCGCGCTGCGCCGGCACGAATGCGGTGTCTGCGGAGAGCGGGCCTTCCAGGCGCATGCCGTCGGCACGCAGCGCGGCGAGGGTGGGGGCGATGATGTCGATTTCCTCGCGGCCCAGATGCCCGCCTTCGCCAGCGTGCGGATTCAAGGCCAGCACCGCGATACGCGGGTCCTCGATGCGGAAGCGGTGGCGCAGGTCGTTGTATACAATGCGCAAAATGCGCACCAGTACGGCCGGCGTGATCGCAGCCGGTACTTCAGCCAGCGGCAGGTGTGTGGTGGCCAGTGCGATACGCAGGCCGGGGGCCGCGAGCAGCATTGCGACATCGCAGTTTGCGCGCGCGGCGAAGAATTCGGTGTGTCCGGTGAATGCGATGCCGGCATCGTTGATGATGCTTTTCTGCACCGGCGCGGTGACGAGCGCATCGAATTCGCCTTCGAGGCAGCCGTCGGCGGCGCGCGCCAGCATGTCGACGACGTAAGGCGCATTGCGCACGTCGAGTCTGCCGGGAACGATGGGCGCCGGCGCGGGGACATGCGCGTAACGCAACGAACCCGGAGCACGCTCGCGCCGCCACTGGCCGTCGTCGGCATCGAGTTGCAGCGCGATGCCGCGGGTTTGCGCGGCGAGCAGCAGCGAATCCTTGTCGCCGATGGCGATCAGGTCGGCGCCGAGATCGGTCGCCGCGAGCGCGGCGACGAGTTCAGCTCCAATTCCTGCGGGCTCACCCAGCGTTACCGCCAGCCGCGGCAGGAATGGCAGGTCGTTCACGGTGCGGCGTTCAGGGCGCCGGCGTTGCGGCTTCCGGCTTGCTCTCCGCGCCGGGCAGGCGGATTTCCACGAACGCTTCGGAGCGCAACTGGCGCAGGAAATCGTCGTAAGCCTGTTCGGCCTTGCGGTTGCGGATCACGTCGCGCGCCTGTTCGCGCCGCATTTCCTTGCTGCGATCCTGTTCGCGCGTGCCTTCCAGTTGCATGATGTGCCAGCCCAGGTCGCTCTGGAACGGTTGCGAAACCTCGCCGCTCTTGAGCGTGGCGAGTTGCGTCGCCACCGACGCGCCGTACTGGTCGATGGGAAACCAGCCCATGTCGCCACCGGCACTGGCGGAGTTCGCATCCTGCGAATTCTTCTTCGCCAGCGCGGCGAAGTCCTCGTGGCCGTCGACGATGCGATGGCGGATGTCCTCGACCCTCTTTTTCGCCTCGGCGCTGTCGGTCAGCTCATCGACCTTGATCAGGATGTGGCGCGCGTGGTACTCGGTCACGACCTGCTTGCCCTCGGCGCGCTTGTCGACCAGCTTGACGATGTGGAAGCCGCTCGGTCCGCGCAACGGTTGCGACACGCCACCCGCCTGCATGCCCTCGACCAGGTTGGCGAACGCCTCCGGCACCTCGTCGAAGCGACGCCAGCCCAGGTCGCCGCCCTGCAGCGCATCCTGCGCGCTGGAGTACTGGATCGCCGCGGTGGTGAAGTCCAAGCCGCCGTCGATTTTCGCCTTGACCTCGTCGGCCTTGGCGCGCGCGGCGGCAATTTGCGACGCATCGGCGCCATCGGGCAGGCCGATCAGGATGTGCTGCAGGTGCACCTCGCCGGACTTGAGGCTGTTGCTGGCGAGGAGGATGTCGATTTCGGAATCGCTGACATTGGCCTGGCCCTGCACGGCGCGCTGCTGCAGGCGCTGCACGAGGATCTGGTCGCGCAGGTGACTGCGGAAATCCTCCAGGTTCATGCCCTCGCGGGAAAGCGAAGCGCGCAGCTGGTCCGCGCTGATCTTGTTGTTCTCGGCCACGCGCTGCACCGCCTGGTCGACGTCGGCGTCGCTGACGCGGATGCCGGTGTCCTTGGCGCGCGCCACCTGCAGGCGCATCATGACCAGGCTTTGCAGGACCTGGCGGTCGAGCACGTCGCGCGGCGGCAGTTGCTGCGGATTGGCGCGGTACTGGTTGAGGACGTTGGCGACGGCCGCATCGAGCTCGCTTTGCAGGATGACGTCGTCGTCGACCACGGCGACGATGCGATCCAGCGATTGCGCGGGCAGCAGGGCTTGCGCCCGCAGGCCGGACCAGGCGCCGAGCGCGGAAACGAGGAAACACAGGCAAAAGACGATTCTGTTCATCGGAAAGGGGTTCGATAGAGGGGCTGCGTTGCGCAAAAACCGCATGATTATGCGGTCCGCGGGGTAAGAAATCCGTTATCGGAACGGGCGCTTATGGATATCCAAGGATAGCACGGCGCGCGAGCGTCACTGGCTGCCGTCGGCCGGCTTGTCGTCGCCGGCGTGCTTGGGCGGTGGCACCGGTTCCACCGGGGATACGCTCACCTCACCCCGATACCATTGCGCGTCGCGGTTGGCGAAATAGGTGTCCGCATTCCAGTTGTCCGGCGCCCAGAACTGGTTGTCGACGCAACCGTCCCGAGGCAGGTAGACGCCGGCGATGAAAATGACCGTGTTGCCGTCGCACTGGGAACGATAGCCGATGTTGTGGGTCGAGGCGTTCATGTCGTAGCCCGTACGCGAACCGGTGCGGTTGCGCAGCGCCATGTCGAACGCGTGCTTGATGCGCAGTTTGGCGACTGCGTCGGCGTATTTCGGCGCCAGCTCGGCGAATACGCTGTTCGCCGTCGCGCGCTGTTCGGGCGTGAGCGCGTCGCAGATCTTGTCGCGGGTGACGACGAATCTCGGCACCTTGCGTTCGGCCGCCAGCATCAGCCACGCGCAACCGGTGGCGGAATCCCGGGCCACGCCCAGGCCGCCGTCGTACATCAGGCCAAGGGTGAGCTGCGACAGCTTGTCCGCATACAGCGCGCCGAATTTGAAATCGGTCATGGCGGTTGCGTAGTCGCCCTTGGCATACGCCTGCATGCCACCGAATTCGCCGTACAAATCCGGATGCCCCCACGTCGAGACCGCCGCCATGTCCTTGAGCATGCGCTCGACGCTGTCGTCGATGCGCGGGGTCTGTGCGTCGGTCGCGGCCGGCGCGGTTGTTTCCGGCGCATCGGCAAGGGCCAGGGCGGTACTCGCGAATCCGAGCCATGCACACAACAGCACGGTCGCCAAGCCGATTTCACGCAAATTTTTCACGATGCCGACTCCGTAGCGTTCGGGCGCGCGCGAATCAACTCAGTTCTGGTAGCCGAGGATTGAACGCCGCAGGAAACTCTCGGTGCGCGTGCCGGTGTTGCCCAGGCCCTTGAATTCCAGTTCGAAATAGATGCCGTTGCTCGGCCTGAGCTGGCCGATCACGTTGATGTAGCGCCGCACCAGTACGCGCATGGCCACGCAGCAACTGTCGTACTGCGCGCCGGCGAAGGCTTCGAGCAGCTGGCTGTGCATCAGCGAATAGTAGTAGCGGCCGACCAGGCTCCAGTTCGCGTTGAGCGGATACAACACCGAGGTATCGATCTGTTCAAGCAGGCCGCGGCGGAAACTGTAGGAGAAATTGAGCGTGCCCTCGGCGCCGAAACGATGCTGCACGCTGATCGAGGACAGGTCGGTGTGATGCAGGTTTTCGACCAGCATCTGCGTCTGCGGATCGAGGATGCGCGAATTCGGGTTGTACTGCTGGTCCCACTTCAGTTGCCAGCGGTCGTTCAGGCGCAGGTCGAGTTCGCCGACGATGTCGGAACCGGAGTAATCGACTTCCGGCAGGCCCGGCAACTGCACGCGCTGCGGCGAGAAATAATGGATCTGGCCGATGCTGGCGCTGAGCAATTCATCGCCGGAGGACGTGTCTATCAGGCGCGAGGTCAGCGCCAGGGTGAGGTTGTTCGCATTGCTCTGGCGATCGGCGCCGACGAAATTGTTGCTGCGGAACAGGCTCGGGAAATCGAAACTCGGCAACTGCGTGTCGAAGATCGGCAGGTCGGCCTGGTCGCGGTACGGCACGCGCAGGTAATACAGGCGCGGTTCGAGTGTTTGCGTCAGGGTCGTCCCGAACAGGGTCAACGGCCGCTCGAAGACGAGGCCTGCGTCGAGGTCGAAGATCGGCGTGCTGCGCGAGGGCGAAGCCTGGCTGAAAACCGGCGTGCCGGGATGCGCGGCGTTGTAGGCGGCCAAGTCGTTCAGATCATAAGCGGTGTAGCGCAGGCCGAGTTCCGGACGGATGAAATAGCCGGCGGATTCGACGGGAAATGCCAGGTACGGATGCAGGTCGACGCGCTGGCCTTCGACCGAAGCCACGCTTTGCACGCTGCCCGGTGTCGGGCCGACCAGATCGAACGGGCCGCGGCGGAAATCCACGTATTCCGAATCCACGCCCCAGACGAGGCCGCCGAGCAAGGCGTGCTCGCCGGAAAACGTCGCGCGCGGCAGGCGCATGTAGGGTTGCGCCGCATTGGACAAGGTCGTCTGCGTGATCTGCAGGGCATCGGCGCCGAAGCTCGCGTTCCACCAGCTGCCGCGGCCGTTGAGGTAGGCGCTGGAACCGAGCAAGGCGGTCGCGCTGGCGGTCAGCGAATCGCCGTAATCCTGGAAATACTGCTTGTCGGAGACGCGCTCGATGTCGACCGCCGCGCCCCAATTTTCGGACAAACGGGTCCAATCCTTGATGCTGAAAGCATAGCGCCGGTCGGGAACGTCCACCGGCGAGGCCGGACCCTGGAATACCGGCGGCGTGGCGGCATACTGCGCGCGTTCGTCGGCAGCCTCGTTGTCGTGCGGGACGAAGTTGAAATCGATCTGCGCCTTGTCGGCGGCGTCGAGGTAACGGAACTGGCCTGCAAGCATCGCACCGCGATCGGTCGATACGCGCGGCACGAGTGTGGCGTCGTAGTTCGGCGCGAGGTTGAGGTAGTACGGCACGCCGAGGACGAGGCCGCGATGGCTGGAATAGCCCACATGCGGAGCGAGGAATCCGGACTGGCGTTCGTTGCTGAGCGGAAAACTCAGGTACGGAAACCAGAAGAACGGCACGTCGCCGTAGTACAGGCTGACGCCGTGGGCGCGACCTTCGTTGGCGGCCTTGTCCATGTCCAGCTCGTCGGCGTGCAGGTGCCAGCGCACGTTGTCGGGATCGCACGTGGTGTACGTGCCGTCGAGCATCTTGCCGTGCTCGGCATCGCTCATGTCGGCGCTGGCGGCAACGCCGTTGCCGCGCTGCTGGAGCATCTGGTAGCGCACGTTTGCGAGTTTGGTCGAATGCGCCGATTCCACGCCGCTGGCCGAATCGGCCGCGAGCACCATGCTGCGATCCTGCATCACGACGTGGCCGTCGGCGGTGTAGGCCGTGGTGTCGGTGTCGTAGGTGAGGAAATCCGAGCGCAGCAATTGGTCCAGGCGCTGCATGCGCACGTCGCCGTCGAGGCGGTAGTGCGAGCCGTCCGTGGATTCGACCTTGCGTGCGCTGACGTCGGCGGCGACCTTGCTGCGATCGCCTTCGGTCGGCAGGCCGGGCGTGTAGAAATCCAGCAGGGCATTGCGCTTGCACATCGCGAACGTGTTCGCATGCGCCGGCTTGGGGCAGATCAGCAGCCCGACCGGACACGCCGGCGGGACGTCTTGTGCGATCGCGCCTTGGGCGATGGCCAGCGCCAGCGCCGTGGCCAGCAAGCGGGAACTCGGCAGTCTTGAACGGTTGGCGCCAGACACGGATGATCCGATAGCGATGCGCAAGGCGTGAAGCTTGCCTGATTCGCGGTTTCCGGGCAACGCGTGCTGCAATTTCTGTTCACCTTTGCCGGTCTGATCGGGGCCAAACGGAGTGCACATGAACACGAAAATCGAAAAAACCGACAAGCAATGGCGGGCGGAATTGGATCCGGCGCAATACGCCGTGTGCCGTTGCTCGGCGACCGAGCCGGCGTTCACCGGCAAGTACTGGGATCATCACCAAGCCGGGGTGTACCGCTGTGCGGCCTGCGGCGCGGACTTGTTCGCGTCGGTGGCGAAGTTCGATTCCGGCAGCGGCTGGCCGAGTTACTTCCAGCCGCTGGACGCTGGTGCCGTGAGCGAACACGAAGACGAATCGCACGGCATGCGCCGCGTCGAGGTGCGCTGCGCGCGCTGCGAGTCGCACCTGGGCCACGTTTTTCCCGACGGTCCGCGTCCAACCGGCTTGCGCTACTGCATCAATTCCGCGGCGCTGGATTTTGCCGCGCAGTGAAGATGCCCATGAGGGCAAGCCGCAACACGCAGGATCAGAAGGCGATGTCCAGCGACAGGTCGTAGTCTTCCATGGCGCCGCGAAAGACCGTGTCGCCATTGACGTACTGCGGTATCGCCGGGTAGCCGTACACACCGATATCGGGATTCACCCAGAACGTCAGGTTGTTGCTGCCGTATTGCACGGCGGTGCCTTTGAGCGGAATCAGGAATTCGAGCCACAGGCCTTGCGCCATGCCCCACGCGCCCCCGCCGACGCCGCCGAGCGGCGCGATCAGCCGGTAGGATTGCGAAAAGCCATCGTAGGGCAGCGTCTGCGGGCAGCCGTAGCCGGGATCCGTGGCCAGGTTGTCGAGCGTGCCGTTCTTCAGGCGCGCGAAACAGAACATTGGATTGTTCGCCGAGATTGCGAGCTGCGTGCCGGCGGCCGGAATGATGCCGATGCCGAGCGCGCTGCCGGCGCAAGGGTTGCCCGGATGGCTAAGCACCAGGTGCGCGTAAAAAATTTCGTTCGCGGCAGGCGTTTTGCTCAGCGGTACGGAATTGGTTTTCGGCGGCCAGTAGGTATAGCCGGCATAACCTTGCACGCGGGTCTCGATGATCTGCGGATTGGACAAGCACGCCACATCCTGGCCGATACTGAAAACGCCGCCGTTCAGCCAGCTCAACTGGACGGTCGGCGCGGATGCCGACATCAGGGAAGACAGCACAAGGGTGGCAATCATGTTCGCCTCGACGGTTTGGGATGCGAGCCTGCCGGACCTCGAATGCTGTGATCCAATGCCCGGAATTGTCCACCTGTTACGCAAATTCGGGGCAAAAACCCTAATCGCGTTCCCACACCTGGCGCCGGCGCGCTGATCGGACCATGATGGGTTAGGCGGCATTTCCGCGTAACTGGTAGGTAAGGCGCATCGACACCGCGCCGCGACGCCGCTACTACGAGGATTCCCGATGGCCATCACGCTTGCTTCGAAAGTCGTTTGCGCACGGAGTTTCTGTGCTGCGTTGAGTCTGGCGGCTGTTGTCGCGCCTGCCTGGGCCCTTGCACCGGGCGAGGACGGGGTGACCGTGACGATACCGATCAGCGGCGTCAGGGATACCGCCCAGGCCGTCGCCATCGATCCGGACGGCAACATCGTGCTGGCGGGTTCGGCCGGTGGCAACTATTCGGCGCTCGCACGCGTCACTCCGGCCGGGACTCTGGATGGCGCCTTCGGCACGCTCGGCGTCGCCACGCCGGATTTCAGTTCGAGCACGGGCGGCGATGGCCAACGCGCATTCCTGCGCATGGACGACGGCAGGTATGTCGGTTGCGGCCATTTCAACAGCCCGACGACCGGCAACGATTTCGTCGTCGCGCGATTCCAGAGCAATGGCGCGCTCGATCCGGCATTCAACGGCGCCGGCTATGCCGTGACGCCGTTCACGTCGACCGCATCGCAGGAGCAGTGCAACGCGGTCGCGCTGCAAAACGACGGCATGATCGTCTCGGCCGGCTACAGCACCAATGGCAGCGGCCATCTGCATGTCGCGCTGACACGGCACACCGCGGGCGGCGTGCTCGACACCTTGTTCGGTGGTCCCAGCGCCGGCGGCAAGGTGGATATCGATGCTTCGGCGAACTTGAATGGCGACTCCGAGGCCCGGGCCTTGCTGCTGCAAGCGGACGGCAAGCTGCTGATCGCGGGCTACGCCCTGGGCGCAGCGTCCGACGACTTCCTGGTCATGCGCTTGAAGACCGATGGCACGCTGGACCCGACGTTTGGCACGGCCGGCATCACGCGCACTCCGATCGGGACGAGCGAAGACATCGCCAATGCCATGATCCTGCAGCCCGATGGCGGCATCGTCCTTGCCGGCTCGGTATACGCGGCCGACGGCCACCGCGATTTTGCCTTGGCGCGCTACACCACAAACGGGGTGCTCGATCCGACATTCGGCAGCGGCGGCAAGGTGACGACGCCGGTCGGGCCCAGTGACGATTACGCCTATGCGTTGCTGCGGATGCCATGGGGGCGGCTGGTCGCGGCGGGTTCCGCGCGCATCAGCACCGGCGGGTCGGGAACCGATGTGGCCGTTGTCGCCTACAACGCCGACGGCAGCCTCGACCGCTATTTCGGCATCGGCGGCAAGCGCATGTTGAACATTTCCACCCTCGACGACATCGCCTACGGTCTGGCGTACGACGCCTCCGGCGACCGCTTCTGGGCGGTCGGCACGGCCGCGTCGGGGGCGAGTCCGAACCAGGATTTCCTGGCCGTGGAATTCGGCTTGCCGGACACGATCTTCCGCCACGGTTTCGACACCGCCACCGCGCCCTAGGCCATCAGCGCGGCCACATGCGCCGCGGTCGATTCACGCAAGGCGGTGAGGCTGTAGCCGCCTTCGAGGCTGGAAACGACGCGACCGCCAGCGTGCTCGCGCGCAAGATCGACCAACTTTTGCGTGACCCAGGCGAAGTCGTCCGCGTCCAGGTTCAGGCTGGCCAGCGGATCGAGCCGGTGCGCGTCGAAGCCGGCCGAGATCAGCACGAGTTGCGGACGGAAATCGCGCAGGACGGGCGCGATATTTGCAGCGAATGCCGCGCGGAATTCCGCCGAGCCCGCGCCGGGCGGCAGCGGCGCGTTCACGATGTTGCCGACGCCGGTTTCCGCGCGTGCGCCGGTGCCGGGATACAGCGGCGACTGGTGTGTGGACGCGTACAACACGCGCGGTTCGTTCCAGAAAATATCCTGCGTGCCGTTGCCGTGGTGCACGTCGAAATCGACGATGGCCACGCGTTCGAGCCCGCGCGTCAGCGCCTGCGCGGCGCCGACCGCGATGTTGTTGAACAGGCAGAATCCCATCGCCGTGTCGCGCGTGGCGTGATGGCCGGGTGGGCGCACGGCGCAGAATGCGCGCGTATCCGCGCCGTCGATCATCGCGTCCACCGCGGCGCAGACCGCGCCGGCCGCACGCAGGGCCGCTCCCAGCGAATCCGGCGACATCGCCGTATCCGGATCGAGTTGCGCGTAGCCCGCGTCCGGTGACGCGGCGTGGATCGAATCGATCAGTTCATCGGCGTGCACGCGCGCCAATTGCGCGCGCGCCACCTCGGGTGCTTCGCGGCGGTCGAGTCCCGCGAACCGCGCACCATCCAGCGCTTCGAGCACCGCACGCAGCCGCGCCGGCGATTCCGGATGACCCGTGCCGGGATCGTGGGCGAGGCAAGCGGGATGCGTGTAGAGCAGCACTCAGGTTTTCGGCTTTTTGCGCCGCTCGTGCTGCCACAGCACTTCACCGTGTCCCGACGCGCGCGCGAGAACACGCGCCAGCACGAACAACAAATCGGATAATCGATTCAAATAGTGAATCGCCTCGGGACGCACGGATTCCGAACGCGCCAGCGTGACGGTTTCGCGCTCGGCACGCCGACACACGGTGCGCGCAACATGACAGCAAGCCGCCGCCATGCCGCCGCCGGGCAGGATGAATTCCTTGAGCATGGGCAGGTCGGCGTTGAAACCGTCGAGCGTGGATTCGAGCCGAGTCACGTCAGCGTCGTGGATCATCGCCATGCCGGGAATGCACAGCTCGCCGCCGAGATCGAACAGGTCGTGCTGGATTTGCGTCAGCGCTTCGCGAATGGTTGCGGGGACATCTTGTCCAAGATCGGCTTGCGCCAGCACCATGCCGATCGCGCTGTTGAGCTCGTCCACCGTGCCGTAGGCGCTGACACGCGCGGAGTCCTTGGGCGTGCGCGACCCGTCGCCGAGGCCGGTCGTGCCGTCGTCGCCTGTCTTCGTGTAAATCTTGGAGAGGCGGTTGCCCACCGCGCGCAATCAGGCCGTGGCGGTGGTCAGTACGCTCCAGCGCCGCCGCATCAACTCGAAGCCGCCGAACAGCAGCAGGCTCCACGCCAGCGTGCCGGCCAGGGTGCCGCGGAAGAACGGGATGCCGGCGACGTAGCAGGCGGCCAGACTCTGCGTGCAGGCGGCGCCCGCACCGCCGTGCGCCGCGATCCACGTGGCAAAATTGGTGACGAGGAAGAACAGCACGGCGCTGGCGAAGGCATAGCCGGTCACGCGGAATGCGCTGATGCGGCGCGACAGGCTCAGTCCGCCGACTACGGTCAACGCGATGCAGCCGTACACGGCCGGCAGGGTGCCAAGCCAGTCGCCGATCCACTCGCGCGGCAGCGCCGTGGCGATAGCGAGGTCGGCGACCAGCATGGCCGCCAGCGGCACCGCGAACGCGATCCGGCGATTCGTGAAATAGGCGCCGCCGAACAGGGCGATCGCTTCGACCGGCGTGAAGTTGTACGGGAACAGCCCGGGCACGAAGTAAATCACGAGGCGCACGCCGACGGCGAACGCGATCATGGCGATCAGGACCCAGGTGCGCGGCGATACGCCTTGATTTTGTGGAAATTGCGACATTGTGGAACTCCGTCGAGAGGCGGCGCTTCAAGCCGATTCGAAGCGCGAAGCATTGACATAGCATACTTCAAACTGCCCGGCCCGGGTACGAATGCGCGCGGCGTGGGCATGGTCGATGCGCAACGCGAACGCGCGTTGCGCGGGCAGGCCCAGTGCGTGGCAGAGCAGCGCGCGGATCGATCCGGCATGCGCTACCGCCAGCACCGTGTCCTCGTCGCGCGTGGAGCCCAGCACCGAGGCCAGCCAGGCGCCGGTGCGGCGGATCGCGTCGGCGAAACTCTCCCCGCCCGGCGCTTCCTGGATCACCCAGTTCGCCGACCAGTGCTCGTAGCGCGCCGCGTCGCTGCGCATCACTTCATCCCAGCGCTTGCCGTCCCAGTCGCCGAGATTGACCTCGCGCAGGCGCGCATCGAACAGCGGTTCGATCGCGAAGCGCGCGGCGAAAATCTGCGCGGCTTGTTGCGCGCGTTTCAGGTCGCTGGAGAACAGGAAGCGCGGCGCGCTCTCTGTCCAGGTCGCGGCAAGCTGCTGTACGGCACCGAATCCGGATGCGGACAAGGGCGCGTCGGTCTGGCCCAGGCACAGGCCGGGCGCGGCATCGACATCGCCGTGGCGGACGAGGATGAGATCCATGCGAACAGGTTAGCACTCTCGCGTTATCATCGCCGCATGAACGAGGTGGATGTACTCATCGTCGGCGGCGGGTTGGTTGGGGCGAGCCTTGCGATCGCACTCGACGGCTCCGGCCTGCGCGTGGCGCTGGTCGAGGTCGCGCCGCCGAAAGTCGATTTGCAGCCGAGCTATGACGAGCGCAATCTCGCTCTAGCGCACGCGACCGTGAACGCGCTTGATGCCATTGGCGTGTGGACGCATTGCGGCGCGAAGGCGACGCCGATCCGCAAGATCCACGTCAGCCGGCAAGGTGAGTTCGGCGTGGTGCGACTGGATGCGGCCGATCACGGCGTCGATGCTTTCGGCGCAACCTTGCCCGCGCGCGAACTGGGCAACGGCCTGCTCGCGCGGCTGGACGCTTGTCGCACATTGCGGCGGCTGACGCCGGCAAAACTCGAAGCGTTGACGCTCGCCGACGATGCTGCGACGGCAACGTTGGCGACGGCGGACGGCATGCAATCAATTCGCACGCGCCTGCTGGTCGGCGCGGACGGCACGCAATCCTTCGTGCGTGAGTCACTGAGCATCGAATGCGATGCGACCAACTACGAACAGACCGCGTTCGTTGCCACGGTCACGCCCGAACGCACGCCGGATTGCGCCTTCGAGCGTTTCACCGCGACCGGCCCGGTCGCGGTGCTGCCGCTGACGCAAGGCCGCTGCGGGGTGGTGCTGACGGTGCCGACCGATGAGGCGAATCGCGTCGCCGCGCTGCACGATACCGGTTTCATCGCGCTGTTGCACGAACGCTTCGGTTGGCGCCTGGGTCGCCTGTCGCGGCCCGGCAAGCGCGTGTCGTATCCGCTCAAGCGGGTATTTGCACAACGCCTGATCGCACCGCGCGCGGTGCTTGTCGGCAATGCCGCGCAGACCCTGCATCCGATCGGTGCGCAGGGTTTCAATCTCGGCCTGCGTGACGCGCTGACGCTCGCCGAAATGCTGATCGATGCGAAAGGCGATCCTGGCGCTGCGACGCTGCTCGCAGAATATGCAAATCGACGCCGAGATGATCGCGAGGGCACTGCAACGACAAGTGATGCGCTGGCGCGCTGGACGGCCAACGAGTTGCTGCCATTGAAACTATTGCGTTCGTTTGGTTTGCTCGCACTCGATCGCATTCCACCCCTGCAGGCCGCGCTGGCACGGCGGGGTATGGGGTATCGTGGCCAGGTACCCCGATTGGCGCTCACCCCATGAACACATGCGACGTTGCCATCGTCGGCGCCGGCATGGTCGGCGCGGCACTCGCGCTCGCGCTCGCGCGCGAAGGATTCGATGTGGCCGTGATCGAGCCACGCGCGCCGAGGCCGTGGAATGCACAGGACGAAGTCGACTTGCGCGTCGTCGCGCTGGCGCCATCGTCGGTCGAATTGTTCACGCGATTGAATGTGTGGCATGAAATTGCCGCCGCGCGCGCCAGCGCCTATCGGCGCATGCGCGTGTGGGATGCGCTTGCGCCCGGCAAGCTCGATTTCGACGCAGCCGACGAAGGCCGCGCCGCACTCGGCTACATCGTCGAGAATCGCCTGATCCAGTCCGTGCTGTGGCGGGCCCTGCAACGCGAGACGCGAATCGAAGTGCGTTGTCCGGCCAAGGTCGAGGGGACAGAAGCTGCGAACGACCGACGCACGCTCACCCTTGACGACGGCACGAGCGTCGTCGCTCGCCTCGTCGTCGCGGCCGATGGCGCGGACTCGACGCTGCGCGGGATGCTCGGCATCACCGCGCGCGAGCGCGACTACGGCCAGCGCGCCGTCGTTGCGCATGTCGCCACTGAACGACCGCACGAATCCACCGCCTGGCAGAGGTTTTTGCCGGGCGCGACGATTGCCTTCCTGCCGCTGGCGGATGAACGCAGCTCCATTGTCTGGTCGGTGCCGGAAGCGGAATCTGCACGTTTGTTGGCGCTGGACGATGCGGGGTTTTGCGCCGAACTCGGTACGGCGCTCGATTTTCGCTTGGGTGGCGTGACCGCGACGACACCGCGAGCGGCCTTTCCGTTGCGCATGAAACTCGCCGAGCGCTACCTCGCGCCGCGTTTCGCCCTGATCGGCGACGCCGCGCACGCCGTGCATCCGCTGGCCGGGCAGGGCGTGAATCTTGGCCTGCGCGATGTCGAGGAATTGCGTGCGGTCCTGGTCGAGGCGCGCGACTCGAAAAAAGATTTTGCCGTGCGGTCGGTACTGCGCCGCTACGAACGCCGGAGGCGCAGCGACAATGCGCTATCTGCGCACGCCTTCGATGCGATCCAACGTGTGTTCGGCAGCAGCGCCACGCCGGTCGCGGCGTTGCGCGGCGCGGGGTTGGGCCTGGTCGACAAGATCGCGCCGCTCAAGCGCGCGTTCTTGATGCATGCAAGCGGCCGCTAGCCGCTCTTCTCCCCCGCCTGCCACGCCACCCACGCGCCGATCATCGCGGACAGGTATGGAATGGCCTGCGCGGACAGGATCGCAATCCACAGTTTGCCTTCAAGGTAATTGATGCCGACCGCGTGCAGCATGCCGAAGATGGCGAGCGCGATGGCGATGAACATCAGCAGTTCTTCGCGCACGGCGGCGAACGGATTCGGGCGCTTGCCGATGCGCCGGCTCTTGGCGGTGCGCACGAATTCGCCTTTCTTCTTCCACAATCCGAGATAGATGCCGCGCGCGATGGCGTGCGACAGGCCCATGCTGGCGATGGACGCGGCAAAGGTGTCCTTCCACGAACACGGCACGCGCACGCGGTACAGGATGATGCCGAACGCGGCCTTGAACACGAAGAAGCCCAGGATCGGATAGATGAACAGGTCCAGCGGCAGGTTGAAGTATTCCGGCAGACCGATCATGCCCGCGGTCCAGGCCAGCGCGAGCAGGGTGAAAGCGAGGTGCAGCGCGTCGGCGAACCACGAGAACCAGCCGGTCAGGAAGTGGAAGCGCTGGCCCCAGGTCAGCGGCCCGCGCTCGGTCATCCAGTTCCAGCGCGCCTTCAGGATCTGCATCGCGCCGAAGGCCCAGCGGTAGCGCTGTGACTTGTACGCGGTGAAGTCGGCGGGCGTGAGGCCGCGGCCCATGATCTCGTCGACGTAGACAAGGTCGTAGCCCGAGTGCATCAGGCGCAGGCCGAGTTCCGCGTCCTCGCAGATCGTCCATTCGCTCCACGCGCCGGTGGCCTCGAGCGCGCCGCGCCGGACCATGGTCATGGTGCCGTGCTGGATGATCGCGTTGCGCTCGTTGCGATGGTGCATGCCGATGCGGAAGAAGCCATCGTATTCCCAGTTCGTCATGCGCCGGAAGGCGTTGTGTTCGTAGTCGCGATGCGCCTGCGGGCATTGCACGACGGCGACTTTCGGATCGGCGAAGTAGCCGGTCAGCGCACGCAGCCAGTCGGCGCGCACGACGTAATCGGCATCGATCGCGGCGACGACTTCGGCGCGCGCGTCGGTTTCCTTCAAGCCGAAATTCAACGCGCCGGCCTTGAAGCCGGGCCACGGATTCAAGTGGAAGAAGCGGAATTTCGGGCCGAGCTTCCGGCAATGCTCCTCGACCGGCTGCCAGACCTCGTCGCGCTTGGTGTTGTTGTCGATCACCAGCACCTCGAAGTTTTCGTAGTCGAGCGCGGCCAGCGAATCCAGGGTCAGGATCACCATTTCCGGCGGTTCGTTGCAACAGGCCAGATGGATCGACACGAATGGCTGCGCATCGCCGGGTTTCGGCTCGAGCAGTCCGAAATGGCGCAGCCACTTGCCGCGCCAGATCACTTCGGTGAATTCGAAGCCGTTGATCAGCAAAATCAGGATGATCGCCACCTGCGCGGGCGCGAGGATGGTGAGCATCGTCCAGTCGAAGGGATCCAGATAAAACGCGAAGGGCAGCGTCGCCGACCAGACCAGCAGCGAGGCCGACAGCTGGATCAGCACGCAGAAGAACGTCAGGCCTGCGACCTTGAAGCGCATGAAATGGCGCGCGAACCAGAACATCGGCAGCAGCGCGAGCAGGCAGGCGAGGCCGGCCTTCCACGGCCACGCCGGATCTTCGATCACCTGTCCGGTGAGAGAAAATTTCGGCGCGCGGTCGGCGCCGAACATGCCCCAGTACGCGCCGACGCGGCCTTCGAACGGCTCCTTCCACGGCTGGTCGAACGCTTCCATCAGGTAGTAGTCGAAGCCGCGCTCGCGCGCGACATTGAGCCATTGGCGGATAAACAGGCTTTCGTTCGCGATCGACGCGGTCGCGCCCTTGACGCGGTCGCCGGACGAGGGCCAGCCGACTTCGCCGATGACGATGTGCTTGCCTGGGAACGCGCTTTGCAATTCGTAGTAGCGCATCAGCACCTGCAGGCCGATCGCGTCCTTGCGCGGATAACCTTCCCAGTAGGGCAGCAGGTGCACGGTGATGAAATCCACGTGCCTGGCGAGTTGCGGATATTTCAGCCAGATGTGCCAGGGTTCGGCGGTGGACACCGGCACCTTGACCTGCGCACGCACGCGGTCGATGTACTGGATCAGGGTGTCCACGCCCATGTCGTTGCGCAGCAGCGTTTCGTTGCCGACCATGACGCGGTCGATGTTGTCGTTCGCGCGCACCAAGTCGACCAGCGCGCCGAGTTCGTCCTCATTGCGCTGCCAGCGGGAGTCGAGGTAGGTGCCGGCAAGCACTTTCAAGCCGTACTTCTTCGCGATCGCCGGGATGCCGGGGTTTTCCAGCGCGGAATAGGTACGTATGCGGCCGGTGTAGCGCGCGAGCACTTTGAGGTCGGCATCGACATCGTCCATGCCCGGGAAGATTCCCTTGTTCGGACTCTGGTAGCGTTGGTACGGCGAGTAGTCGAAGCCGCCGATCTGGCCGCTCCAGTTGTCCGGTTGCGCGGGGCGGTTGAGCGCGGCCCACAAGGCGAAATTCAGTCCTGCCACGAGCAAGGCGAGAAACAACGCGCGCCAAAACGACAGCCGTGTGGCAGTGGCGGGAAGTGGGTTCAAGAAATGTCCCTGGTCGACATTGGCGGCGCGCAAGCCGGTGCAGGATAGCCGAAGCGCGCGCCCCGGCTCAATCGCGCGGCGTGCGCCGCTCGCGCCACTTGCCGATGAAGATCGGCGTGAGCGCGAGCAGGCCCATCGCCAGCACAGGCCCGATCACGACCGGATCGGAAAACAGGCTCAGGTTGACTTCGCGGTTGGCGCCGATGTTCTTCGCCAGGCCCGCGCCGAGCACGGTTTCGATGCCGACCATCAGCGCGCCGCCGCCGGCCGTGGCAGCGAGGAACAGCCACAGCGGACAACGCAACCAGGCCAGGGCCACGGTGACGCCGCCAAACGGAAAGAACGGCACCAGGCGCAGGAAGCAGGTGTAACTGACCGGATGGGCGAGATAGCCGTCGCGCAATTTCTCCACCAGTGCCGGAGCACGCGCGCCGCTGGGTCCGGCGAAGGCATGGCGGCTGGCGAGGAACAGGATCAGCGCGCCCAGCGTTGCGCCGGTCGATGAAAGGAGCGTGCCCCAGGCGACGCCGAACAACATGCCGCCGGCGAGGATGATCACGAGTACGCCGGGCACGCCGGTGGCGATGGCGAGCGTGGTCACGCCGACGTGGATCAATCCTGCGTGGATAGGGTGCGCCGCGATCTGCGCCTGCAGGTTCGCCTGTTCGCTGGCGAGGGTTTCCGGACGAAAACGGTTCAGCACGCCGGTCGAAAGCAGGGCGATGCCGATGGCGATGAGGACGAGCAGTGGCAGGAAGGAGCGCAGACGCTTCATTTATCTCGGGCCTTTACGTGAGCAAGGCCGGCTTGCGCCGGCCTTGCGTCAGGTGCCCAGTTTACAGGTTGGCTTCAGCGGCAGGTATCGCCTTCGAAGGCGTCGCCGAACAGGCGATCGAAGGTCAAGGTGACTACCTGGCCATCGTGATCGGCGCTGCGGGCCGGCGTGGACGTATCGGTCACTTCGGGCCCCGCTTCGGACGTATCCGCATTGCCGTGCGCATTGTGCAGGCTGACGAAATCCGTCCACGCGGTGCGGGTGAGCAAGGCGTGATCCAGTTCCTGCACATAGCCATCGAACATGAACGAGTAGCGCGTGGCCGGATCGGTGGTCAGGCCTGCGTCGCACAAGGTCGGCGTGGTCGTCTGCGTTGCCCAGGTCATGTTGTCGGCCTGTACGGCGGTGCCCTTGATCTGGCCCGTAACATCGACGTAGCCATCGGTGAATTCGTAGGCATTGTAATCGCCGACGATGACCAGGGGCACGCTGCCGTCGGCTGCGGGCACGGTTTCGCCGCTGGCACCGAGCGTCACGTCCGCATCCGGGGAGACCAGCGCCACATCGCTGCCGGTGCCGGTTTGCCAGGCCTGCACGATCGCGGCCACGTATTCGGCCTGTTCCAGGCGCTTGCGTTGCACGCGCGTGGTGTCGGCGCTGCTGAGCGAACGATTGTGGATCACCAGCACGGCGAAGCGCTGCCCGCCGAAGCTCGCATCGAGCAGCAGTGGCGGGCGATCGTTGAGGATGCACGGCGGCGCGCCGCCGCAACCATCATTCGTTTGCGTGCCCAAGCCGATCTGGGTCACGGCGTTCACCGTGACGTCGCTGCGCACGAGGAAGCCGACATCGATGCCACCAATATCGTTGCCTTCGTCGAGATATGGCGTGTAAGTTAGGCTCGTGTCGTCGCTGTGGATCTGGTCGGCCAGTTTCTGCAAGGCGTTGATGTTTTCCACTTCCTGCGCGCCGATCACCGCCGGAGCCTTGAGCACGTTGCGCACCTGCAACGACAGCTTGGCGCGGCGGATATCGAACTGCGCCGTGGTCGGGCAAGTGTCGGCGCTGCCTTGCGTCGTGCAATCGTCGCCAGCGCCCGGATCGTTCATGTCGTCGTAGAAATGCAGCATGTTCTGCGAGGCGATGGTCAGCGTGCCCGCCACCGAATCGGCCACCGGCTGCACGGTGCTCGGCGGCGAGCCGGGCGTGAAGGCGGTCGGGTACAGTTCGTAGCCACCGCTGAAATCGGCAACGACGGCCTGCATGGCGAAGGTCTGGCCGGCGTTGTAGGCCGCGACACCTATGCCGTTGTATCCCTTGCCGAGATAAATCTCGATGATTTCCGGATTGCCGTCCCACACCGGAATCGTGCCGCCGAGGCCCGGATACTGCGCGCCAACTTCTCGGAACGGACGCGCAACGCTGTCGACCGTGGCGTAGAAAGATCCCGGCAGGCCCGCGTGGGTGGCATCGGCGCTAAAGCCGCCGCTCGTGGCCCCGACCACGACGCCGTTGAAGCTCACGAGCATGCTTTCCAGGCATTCCCAGTTGCCTTCGCCGACGTTGCCGGCCGGCAAGGTGCCGTGGCACACGGGCACGAGCGGATCCGGCGACGGGATGGTGCCGTTGAGCTGCACCGGCGTGATCGGGCCGCCGCTGCCGGCAAGCGTCACCGTCTGCGGGCTGCCACTGAACTCGGTCGTGCCACTGAACTCGACAATCGGGCCGGTCACATCGACGACATCGCCGACGGCCACGACCGGTGTGGAAGTGCTGCCGCGGAAGACATAGATCGCATCCGATGTATCCGGATTGCCGTCTCCGACCGGGTCTTGCATGTAGAAATTGTTGCCGCTCACCACCGTGACCACGTTGCCGATGGTTTTCACAGTCTGGCCGGCGTAAGGCGAGGCGTCGCCCGTGCCCTGGATCGCGCCGATCTTGAGGTTGGCGATATCGTCGTTGACGATGGTGCCTTTGCCCTGCGCGCTGGTGGTGGTGACGCCGGTGCCCGAGATATTGCTGACGTTGACGAGGAAGGTTTCGTCCGGTTCGGGCGTGGTATCGCCGTTCACCTGCACGGTGAATTGGTAGGTCGTGTTGCCGGCGGCGATGGTCTGGCTCGCCAGCGATTGGCTGACGTAGTCCGCGCTGTCGGCGGGATTCGCGCCGCCGGTATCGTTGGCGGTGGCGATGTCGAATGTGACACCGCCCGTGGGCGCCGCCGCGGACAAGGAAACCGTGAAGACGAAATTGGTGATGCCGGAATCGCCTTCGTTCTGGCTGACGCTGTCGACGCTCAGGGTAGTGCCGCCGCCACAGACGTTGGTTGCGGTGGCAGTATTGCGCGGTGTCGGCGCGCCGGCGCTGAAGTCGGCGCTGTTGTTGTCGGTGTCGGTGCATCCACTGTTTGCACGAATGTCGGCCGTGGTGTTCGATGGCGCTGGGGCTGGTCCGGTGCCTTCAAAGCAGGTGGCCGTGGCGGCGGCGCCGAGCAGGTCGACGTACCCGGTCGGGCAGGTGCCGGAAAGCGCGGTGGTGCTGCCGACCAGCGCGACCTTGAACGCTGTGCCGCCCATGGCGATCGTGCCAATGGCGTCCGGCGTCGGCAGTGACGTGGTGCCGCCAGAGCCGGCAGCTTCCTGTACCAGATAATACTGTCCCGGTTGAAGCGTCACATTGGTCAGGTTGGTGACCGTCCAAGCGCCGCCGGTCGCACTCGCGTATTGCACCGACCAGCCGTTCAGGCTCTGTGACGTGGATCCACGGTTGAACAATTCGATGAAATCGTTTTTGTACGTGGCTCCGGAGTTACCGCCACCGCCGTACGCCTGACTGATGACGACTTGGGCTTGCACACCGCCCGCAACGACAAGCGCGACCAAACCCAACAACGAGCGAAGAATTTTTCCAGACATGACACTCCCCAAACGGATTAACCGGCAAAAGACGCATGTTAGGCCGCGTGTTTGACATCTTCGTGTCGCACGCGGCCACCCGGCGGATCGCGCCGAATTGCGTCAGATTGAGCAACCTTCCTCCCCAGGGCGATCCTTGCATCGGATCGCCGGCGCGGCGCCGTGCCGCGTGCCTTGAGTTGGTTGCGTGCGCAGACTCTACAACGAATTTCGCGGCGGTGCCACGAGCTTGGTCAAGGCTTCTGCCGCGGCCCCGCAGAAGCCGCGAAAACCGTGATTTCCTCGCGGTCGTGGTAGAGCTGCTTCGCGCGCACGTCGCGTGCGGTGGCGCGCACGCGCGCAAGGCACTGCCGGGCCTCGTCAAAGCGTTTTTTCATCGGCAGCTTGAGATTGAATATCGCGTGGCGGCACCAGCCCTGTTCCAGCCAGTGGGCGACGAGATCGGCCACGCGGCGCGGCTGCTCGACCATGTCGCAGACCAGCCAGTCCACCGGTTTCGGCGGACGATAGCGGAAACCATCCTCGCGCCGGTGCGCGACGAGGCCGGAATCGAGCAGCGCGCGGTCCATCGGCCCGTTGTCGACCGCGGTGACGCGGATCGAACGGCGCACGAGCTGCCAGGTCCAGCCACCCGGCGCGGCACCGAGATCCACCGCCGTCATGCCGGGTTTGAGCCAGCGCGCGCGTTCGCCTTCGTCGAGCAATACCGCGAACGCTTCCTCGAGTTTCAAGGTGGAGCGGCTTGGCGCTTCGCGCGGGAATTTCAGGCGCGGAATGCCTTGCGGCCACGGCGCGACGGTATCGGGATCGGCCGCACACAAATATACTTCGTCGCCTTGTGGAAAAAATACATGCAAACGACGCGGTGCGTGAGCGTTGAGCAGTTGCGCCTTCTTCAGCGCGCCGACGAGGGCGTTGCCGAAACTCTTGCACAGGGGCGCCAGTTGCTTGCCTTCATCGCTGTCCGGCGCTTCCGCCCAGACGGCGTTGAATGATTCGCCGCGCTCGCGCAGGGCGGCAAGGATCGGTGTTGCACGGTCGTTGCGCGCAAGGTTCGGCAAATGCGCGAAAGCGATCAGCGATTGACGCGCGAAGACCAGGTCGCGCCAGCGCACGGCGTCACGCAGCGCCGATTCGGTGGCGGCGCTGGCGAACACGACGAATCCCGCGCCGCCGTCGAATCGCGCCTTGCCGGCGATATCAGCTTCGCGTGCGACCGCTTCGATTTCCTGCGCGCATTCGCCCTCGAATCCCGCGCGGCAATACAGTAGGAGGGTGAAGCTCACGGTTTCTTCATGCCGCTTTTCCAGGCATAAACCGCCGCCTGGGTGCGGTCGCCGAGGCCGAGCTTGGCGAGCATGTTGCCGACGTGAGTCTTCACGGTTTTTTCGGAAATCTCCAATTGCGCGGCGATGCGCTGGTTGCTGGCGCCTTCGGCGATCAGCGCCAGCACTTCGCGTTCGCGCTCGCTCAGCGAAGCCAGCGCGTCCACGCCGGGACTGGATCTGCCTTGGCGCACCGCGTCGACGAGGTAACCCGCCACGCGCGGATGCAGCACCGCTTCGCCGCGCGCCGCCTTGCGGATCGCCTCGGCGAGGCCATCGGCGTCGATGTCCTTGAGCAGGCACGACAGCGCGCCGGCCTGCACCGCGGCGAGGATGTCGCGCGCGTCGTCGAACGAGGTGAGCAGGATCGACCGGGTTTCCGGGCTCGCTCTGCGGATTTCCCGGATCGCGGCGATGCCGCCGCCGGGCATGACCAGGTCGATCAGGGCAACGTCGGGTTTGTGCGTCGTGCAGGCGGATACGGCGCCGTCGGCATCCTCGGCTTCGGCGACGATGGCAAGGTCGGAGTGCGTGTCGAGGAAGGCGCGGATGCCTTGGCGCACAAGTACATGGTCGTCGGCGATCACGACGCGGATGGCGGGGGCGTTCATGCGGGACGATCCTCGGCGGTGGAAAACATAATGCGGATGCGCGTGCCTTGCGCGGCGGTGCTGTCGAATTCGAAGCGGCCCAGCGGCAGTGCGTTGGCACGCTCGCGCATGTTCGCAAGGCCCATGCCGGAGCGCAACGATGCTTCTGCGCCGCGGCCGTTGTCGGCGACTTCGAGTTGCGCGTTCGCACCCTCGCGCCACAGGCTTACCGTCACCTGCGTGGCGCCGCTGTGGCGCAACACGTTCGCCAGCGCTTCGTCGACGATGCGCAGCAGGTTTTCCGCTGCGGCGACCGATGGCGCCGGCACGTCTTCCAGTTGCAAATCGAGTTTGACGCCGCTGGTCTGCGACCAGGCCTGCGCACGCGCACGCAGGCGTTCGGCGAACGGCAGTTCGGCGTCGCCGGCACGCAGTTCGTCGAGCAGTTGCGCAAGTTCTTGCTGAATCTGCCGGCTGAGCGTTTCAGCCTGCGCCAGGCGTTCGGCCTGCGGATGCCCACCGAGCTGGCGGCGCAGCGTGGCCAGTTGCAGGTTCAGCGCGAAGGCCTGCTGCTTCACGGTGTCGTGCAGGTCGCGCGCCAGCCGCTGGCGTTCGGCCAGGGCGGCGAGCTGCGCGCGCGAGCGCAGCAAGTCCTTCAGTTGCAGCGCCATGTCGTCGAGCAGGGCCGACAGGCGCCCGAGTTCGTCGCGCGAGGTGTCGCCGATGCGTTCCGAGAAATCTCCACCGCTCCACGCGGATGCGGCGTGCGCCACGCGGTTGAGCCGACGCGTGACCCAAGTGGCGAGGAAGAACGACGACGCCACGCCGAACAGGACCAGGTAACCGAGCACGATCGGCCACTCCAGGCTGGCGTCTAGCAGGAAGCGGTGCCATGGAACCGGCAGGCGCAATTCCACCAGAACATAGCCGTAAAGGCGTCCATCTTCACTGCGGATGGGCGCCAATGTGCGGCGCACGCGCCACGGGCTGTCGGCGATCCTGATCAACCGGTCCGACTGGGCGGCCAAGTCGCGCCAGGCGACGGAATCGGGCGTCGGCAACGCCGGCTGCCACGATGCGTTTGCGGGCGCACTGGCAAGCGCGCGGCCGGTGCTGTCGAGCACGGCAGCGGCAAGCGGCGCGGACGAAAGTTCGGTCAGAATGAAGGAGTCCTGCGCCAGCAGGCCGCCGTACGGGCGTTGCATGCGCAGGACCAGCGCATCGGTCCACAAGTCGAGGTTAGCGGCCGCGTCCACGTTCGGCCAGTGCCGGGCGAGATCGGCAGCGGCGGTCTGCGTGCCGCGCACCAGCGCGCCGGATTCCACGCCGGCCATGAAGCGATTGAATTCGAACGTGAGCAGTCCCGTCTCCACCAGCACCAGGCACGGCAGCGACAGCAGCACGTAGAAGACGGTGAGCTTGAAGATCAGTCCGCGCAGTTGCGGACGCAGCGGTTTCATGCGCGGAAGGGAGCGGTGGCCGGACGCCTAGCATAGCGGCATCCGGCCGATGGCAGCTCGACGTTAAAACTCGTAGGCAAACCCCGCATATACGGTGCGCCCCGGCGCCGGATCGATGCCGCCGGAGAAAAATACGCGAGAGTAGTAGCGCTTGTCGGTCAGGTTCGACACTCCGCCGAGCAGGCGCAGTTGCGGCAGCACCCAGTAGTCCGCGGAAAAATCCGCGACCGCATACGAGGGTACCTTCGCCGGCGTCAGGAACGGCGCGCCCGCGGCGACGTTCGCATCCGAGTAATACTGGCTGGCGACGGAAACCGCCGACAGCGCGAGCTTAAGGTGCTTGTCCTCGCGGTAGGTGATGCCGGCGCGCGCCAGGTACTTCGGCGAGAACGCCGGCGTGTTGCCGAGGTTGGCCGGATTGATGGTCGAGGTGAACGTGGCATCAAGCAAGGTCAGGTTCGCGAACACGGCCAGGTGCTGCGTCGTGTGCAGGTCGCGCGCCTGCAGGAAGTCGTAGGACACCTCGCCTTCGAAGCCGCGGCTGCGCGTGTCGCCGGTGTTGACGTTGATCGTGTTGCCCAGCGGCGCGTTCGCGATCTGCTGCGATTCGATGCGATCCTTGACGTTCACCTGGAACACGCTCACGTCGTAGAACAGACCATGCAGCGGCGTGCCGTGCACGCCCAGTTCGTACGACAGCACATGCGTGGGGTCGGGATCGTTCTGCGGCCCGGAATTGGTGCTGCCGAACGGCGAGGCGATGTCGAAATAGCGCACCGGGCGCCAGCCCTGCGAGACGTTGAAGTAGCTTTCGTTGAGATGGCCGAAGTCGTTGCCCACGCCAATGCCGAACAACGGCACGTTGTGGCTGACCGAGCGATCGACCAGTCCGCGGTTGAGTGTCGGCGGCTTGATCGTCTCGTCGATGTTCACCTGCTCGCGTTCCAGGCGCACCGACGGCACCACATGCCATTCGTGCGGCAGGCGGAACACGTTTTCGGCGAACACGGCGGCGTAGTTGGTTGAACGCGACTGGCGCAGCTTCATGCAGTCGGTGGATGCGGGCGTGGCGCAGGCAATGCCGGGGCGGTCGTATTGATCCGACGCAAGCCCGAAATCGTCCCACTGCCGGAACGGCGCGTCGGCGTGGTACAGCGTGGTGCCTACGGTGAACGCGTTGCCGCGGCCCCAGTGGTGGACAAGACGCGCATCGATGCCGGTGAAGCGGAACTGCTCGTCTTGCAGCGTCGTCGTGGTCGGCGCCGCGCCGCGGTCCTGCGAGCGCGAAGCCTGGTCCTGGTAACCCGCCCAGACCTTGGCGACGAGTTCGGTGTTCTCGTCCAGGTGCCGGTCGTGGCTCAGGCTCAGCACATAACGCTGCGTCCACAGTCGATCGTAGGGCGTGGCGGTCTGGTCGGCATTGGCCTGGTACTGCGGATAGGTGAGCAGGCCGGCGTTGCCGGTATCGAGGTCGTAGGCGTGGAAATCCAGCGCCGTGTACGAGGTTTCATCCGGACGATAGCCGATGTGCAGGTCCGCGCCGCGCAATTTGTTGTCGCCGTTGTCGCGCTGGCCGTCGGTCGTGCGGTAATGCACATCGGCGAGGTAATCCCAATCGCCCTGCGTGCCGGAAACCTTGTTGAACGAGGCGAACAGGCCGTCGTTGCCAATGACGTTTTCGGTGTAGCCGGCCAGCGGCGCCGTCGACGGTTTGGCGCTGACCAGGTTGATCGCCGGCGGCGGTTCCGGTCCGTACAGCAAGGATGATCCGCCGCGGATCATCTGCACCTGATCGATCGTCTGCGGCAGCGGGAACACGTACAGCGTGGGGAAGCCGATCCAGTCGCCTTCGAGCGGGATGCCGTCCTGGAACACGCCGACGTATTCGGATTCCTGCGGATTGCCGATGCCGCGATAGGACAGGTTCACCTGCCCCGGGATCTGCTGCTCGGCGACGTACAGGCCCGGTGTCTGCGCAAATACTTCGCGCGGATTGTTGCCGATGATGGTCGGCAGGTTGTCGAGCTTGGTGATCGAGGTCTTCTTCGTCACCGTGATCAGCGAGCCATCCACTTCCTTCATGATGTGGTCGAGCTTGGGCTTGGCGTCGTCGGGCATGACGTAGCCCTTGACCTCGACTTTCTTCAGTTCCTGTGTCGAAGTGGATTGATCGTCGCCGGTGGCGGCGCATGCGCAGGTGGTTGTCAGAGCGGCGCAGACTGCCAGCGCCAGGGCCAGCGGGCGGCGAGTGGAATGGTTCACGCGGTTTCCCCAATGAGTCGATGCAGCCGGCGATTGTCCGTGTTTGCGCGTGCCGGCGCGTAGTGCCTGGGGGACTAGGTCTCAGGTCGCAGTGGCGGGCTCGACCGTGGCGCGGTGGACTTCGACGCGGTTGCGGCCGGCGCGCTTGGCCGCGTACATGGCATCGTCCGCGGAGGCGAGCAGGGTGGCGAGGTTGTAGCCGCAGTCCTGGGTGCCGGCCACGCCGAAACTCGCCGTCACCAGCACGTCGGCGGCGGCATCGCCCTCGCGGCGCGAATCGGCGATGGCCTCGCGCATCGCGTCGGCGCGCTGGCGGGCGACAGCGGCCGGGCAGTCCGGCAGCAGGATGGCGAATTCCTCGCCACCGAGGCGGCCGAAGATATCGATCGAGCGCAGCAGCACCTGGCAGGCTGCGACCGCGCGTTTGAGCGCGTCGTCGCCGGCGGCGTGGCCGTGCATGTCGTTCACCGACTTGAAGTGGTCCAGGTCCATGACCAGCACGCAGGCCGCGCGGTTGTTGCGTGCGCAGTAGCGCAGCACTTCCTGCGCCGAATCGAAGAAGTGCTGGCGGTTGAAGATGCCGGTCAGGCCGTCGCGTCGCGCGAGTTTCTGGAACTTGATCTGCGAGCGCTTGGTGCGGTACGCCCAGCCGCCGACGATGAGCAGGCCGCTGAGCAGCAGCAGCATGTACAGCAAACGCGCGCGCGCCTTCTGCGTGGCGACCGTCTGCTGCAGGGCCAGTACCTTGTTCGCATCGTTCGCCGCTTCGAGCTGGCGCTGGTTGTCGAGCACACGCTGGTGCACCATCTGGTAGGCCAGCGTGCGCGCGCTGATGTCGTTGAGATAACCCTTGTCCGCCGCCGCATATTTTTCGTGATACGCCAGCGCGGCCGCAGCGTCGCCTTGGCGCTTGGCCACCTGATAGAGCACGTCGTAGGAATCGGCCACCGACTTGGCGAAAGGCTGCTGGTTGGCGTTGGCGATGGCGCTTTGCGCGGCTTCGCTCGCGCGGGCTGGATCGTCGGTGCGCAGATAGGCTTGCGCGAGGGCCGCGCGATAATCCGAGGTGAGCGCTGCCGAATGCGATGCCAGCACTTCGGCATCGTGCGCATTCAAGACTTTCACGGCCTCTGCCGCGCGGTTTTCATCGAGCAGCGCACGGGCCTGATCGACGACGATGGTGTTCTTGTCGACGATGGTGCCGATGCGCTGGCAGGCCTCGATGGCCGGCTGTATCCGCGCATCGTCGGCGCGCAGTTTGCCGGACTTGTACAAGATGTCCATGCGATCGCTGCCGATGCGGCATTGCGCCGATTCGCTTTGATCGAAAGCGGCGGCCTGATCCAGATAGCCCAGGGCCAGGTCGTACTGGCCCGCGCCGCCGTACAGATAGTCCGCGGTGAGCAGCACGTAGTAGTGCGTCTTGCGATCGGTGATCTGCGGCAGCGATTCGAGCAGCTCGCTGATCGCCGTGTAGGCGTCCTCGAAATGCGAGGCGTTGACCTGGTCGAAAATCAGGCTGATGCGCGCGCGCGCGCGCAGCGTGGGGTCCTGCGTGCGTGCGAGCAGATCGCGGAAAGCAGTCACTGCCTGCGGATATTCGCCGAGGTAACCCAGCTCCCAGGCATGCAGATAGCCGAGCCAATCGCGTTGCGGCTGGGTCATCTGGCCTGCTTGCGCATCCAGTTGCTTGAGCAGTTCCCGGAATGCGTCGTTGTCGTCGAGCTTGACCTCGTCCGCGCGTTGCAGCAGCTGATCGGTGTTGTTCTGTGCGAAAGCGCCGAGCGCGCCGCATAGCGCCAGCACGGCCACAAGAACACGCCCGGCCAACGCGGCCGGGCGCGATGCTTGAAAGTGACTTCTCACGGTGCGCGCCCGCTCGGCGCGACCTTCGCGTTCAGCGCTTGCGCTTGGCCGGCGCTTTCTTGGCGGGTTTCTTGGCTGGAGCTTTTTTCGCCGGTTTTTTCTTGGCGGGTGCTTTCTTCTTTTTCGGCGCTTTGCTTGCCTGGTTCTGGCAATACATCGTTTCGCGCGCCCCGGTCAGATCGTCCAGTACCGCGCGTTGCGATTGCAACAATGCGTTGCGTTGTTCCGGTGCGATTTCTTCCTCGCACATCTTGCGCAACAACGCCTCGCGGCTGGCGTGTCGCATGGCGGCGTTGGTTCCGGCCTGTTCCAGAAATCCGATGATGTTCGACATGGTTGCTCCCCTTGGTGATTGATGTGAAAGCCCGCGCCCTCCCGGCCGCAGCAACATCCTGACACAAGGCGCGGGGGTCTTGCCAGCCATTGTCCGGACGGTTCGGTTTCCGCTTCGTCCTTGCCCACGCGATGCGGGCGCCTCGGAGCTTCAGGTTGTCGCCGCGGATTCCAGGGTGCGATGCACCTCGACCCGATTGCGACCAGCGAGTTTGGCGGCGTACATGGCGTCGTCGGCGGCGGCGAGCAGGGTGGTGAGGTTGTAGCCGCAGTCCTGCGTGCCGGCGACGCCGAAGCTCGCGGTGACCAGCACATCGGCAGCGGCATCGCCTTCACGCCGCGAGGCGGCGATGGATTCGCGCATCTGCTCGGCGCGCTGGCGGGCCACGGCGGTGGGGCAGTCGGGCAACAGGATCGCGAACTCCTCGCCGCCGAGGCGGCCGAAGATGTCGATCGAACGCAGCAGCACCTGGCAGGCAGCGACCGCGCGCTTTAGCGCATCGTCGCCGGCGGCGTGGCCATGCATGTCGTTGACCGACTTGAAGTGATCCAGATCCATCGTCAGCACGCTGGCCTCGCGCGAGTTGCGTGCGCCGTAGCGCAAGACATCCTGCGCGGTATCGAAAAAGTGTTGGCGATTGGCGATGCCGGTCAGGCTGTCGCGCCGCGCGAGTTTCTGGAACTTGATTTGTGAGCGCTTGGTGCGGTACGCCCAGCCGCCGACGATCAGCAGCCCGCTCAACAGCAACAGCATGTACAGCAAACGCGCGCGCGCCTTTTGCGATTCGACCTGTTGCTGCAGAGTCAGCAACTTGTTCGCATCGTTGGCAGCGGCGAGCTGGCGCTCGCTGTCCAGCACTTGCTGATGCACTTTTTGATAGGCCAGCGCGCGCGCACTGATGTCGCTCAGATAACCCTTGTTCGCGGGCGCGTATTTTTCATACCAGTCAAGCGCGGCCTTGTCGTCGCCTTGCTTCTTGGCAATCTGATAAAGCACGGAATAGGCATCGGCGACCGATTCGGAATAGGTTTGCTTGATGCCATTGTCGATCGCGCTTTGCGCCGCAGCGCTGGCCTTGTCGAGGTCGCCATCGAGCAGGTAGGCGCGGGCCAGCAGGGAGCGGAATTTCGAAATGGTCGCCGATGAATGGGTCGCCAAGACTTCCGCATCATGGGCGATCAGCAATTTCAGCGCATCGCCGACGTGACCGTGATCGAGCTGCAGCGCTACGAGCCAGATGCGGGTGCCATTGGCGAACA
Source organism: Rudaea sp. (assembly GCA_035473575.1). Taxonomy (GTDB): domain Bacteria; phylum Pseudomonadota; class Gammaproteobacteria; order Xanthomonadales; family Rhodanobacteraceae; genus Rudaea. The sequence goes on from DATIOA010000242.1 coordinate 32,983, forward strand.
GGAGATCGCCGATGCGCCGGCAAGCCTGGACGCCGGCAGCGATGAGCGGATCGTTTTCCGCAAGCTTGCCGAGATGGTACAACGCTTCCGCCTTGACGCTCGTCGCCTTGCAGATGGTGCCTGGATCGGAGTCAGTCTCCAGCCACAAATCTGCGTACTTGATCGCCAAGTCGTATTGCCCGGCCTGGTTGTACAGCAAGCCAGCGACACCGAGACTATAGTTGCGCGCCGTCGGGTCCTTGATCTGTGGCAGGGATTCGAGCAGCTTGCTCAGGTTCGCATAGGCTTTGTCGAAATGCGAGCCGAGCGCCTGCGAATTGAGCAAGGTGATCAGCGCGCGCGCACGGATGGTCGGATCCTGCGTGCGATCGACCACCGCCTGCAAGTCGCGTTCGGATGCTTCGTAGTTGCCGCGAAAGGCCGACTGCCAGCCGTGCAGGTACGCGAGGTAATCACGTTCGACCGGAGTCTGTTGCGCGGATTCGGCATCAAGTTGCTTGAGCAGATCCTGGAATTCGGAATTGTTGGCGGTTTTGACGCTGTCGGCACGCTTGAGCAGCTCGCCGGGATTGCTGTCGATCGCGAAGCAGGCCGAGCTTGCCAGCAACAAGACAAGCAGAGTAAAACGCCCGGCCAGTAACGCCGGGCGCAATGTCTGGGCAATCGGCATGGCGCCGTCCGAAAGTCAGGCCAGCAAGAAGTGAAACCGGGTTCAGCGCTTGCGCTTGGCCGGTGTCTTTTTCTTGGCGGGTGCTTTCTTGGCCGGTTTCTTTTTCGGTGGAACCTTGGCCGGCTTCTTTTTCGCAGGAGCTTTCTTGGGTACTTTCGCAGGAAAAAGCATGCAGTACATTTTCTCCCGCACGCCTGCCGGGGGAGTGATTGCGGATTCGCCATTCATCGCGTGCAGCAACTGTTCGCGACCGGCATGCCGCATGGCAGCGTTCATTCCGGCTTGTTCCAGAAATCCAATGACGCTTTGCATTGCTGTTCCCCTTGATCGTTGATGAAATCGCGTGCGCCAATCCGGCCGCCGCAGCACTCTGACACATTGCCCACGTTTCGCGTTTTTGCTGTTGTGGGCCGACACGGGCAAGCCCACGTCATCGCACAATCGGCCGGCTTTCGCGTTGGTCTGCCGATATTGCACCCAGACCGCGTCGATGGGCAATCGGAAAAATGCGTCGTCAATGAGCGCCCGCAGCGCCTCGCGCGCATGGCCACGCCCGCGCGCGTCCGGCAACAACATCAGGCCCAGCTCGACTCGGCCATGCAAAGGCGGTACGGGCCGGATCGAGCACAGGCCGACCGATCGGCGGGATTCGCGTTCGGCAATGACAAAAAACCGGGGGTCGCCGGCCTTGCGTACCGCCGTGGCGCGCAGACTGGCCATGGCGTCGCGTCGCGGCAGCGGCCGGCCGATGTGGCGCATCGTTTTTGCATCGCAGTACAGGGCACGAAACAGCGCGAGATCGCGCGTCGTCAGCGCGCGCAGACGCAGTCGCGGCGTCAAGATCATCGCTTGGCCTTGTCGATCCGGGCAAGGTGCGCGAGTGTTTTCGTATCCGGCACGAGCTTGCGCGCCGGCGGCAGCACGACGGTATCGGCCACTTCGATGTGCGCGCTGGCAAGCTTGCGCAGTGTGGTGCGTTCGATGCGCGGCGCGTGGATCGGCAACGTGGTCGCGCGATAGATGATGAGCTTGTGACTGGGCGGGTAGTCTTTCATCAAACGATCGATCAGGACTTGCCGGTACGCCGGATCGACCGCGTCGCGCGCCCTGGCCTGATCGCCGACTGCGCCGACTTGCCACAGGATCAGGTAAGCGCTCGTGTCGATGACACGCCGGTAATAGAGCAACTGGCTGGCCTCGTAGTGCTGGCAGCCGAACGCGCCGGGGTCGATGCCGAGATCCGCGTACAGGCAATCCTCGGCCGAGATGCCCGGCTCCATGTGCGCGAAGTAGCCTTCCTTGCGCGCGATGCGGATGGACTCGTGCGGAGCCCACGCGAACACGCCCGGGTGACCGTAAAACGCCGCACAAACATTTTTACCTGCGCGGACTTCTTTGAGGATCGCGCTCACCATCTCGCGATAGGTTTTCGTGCGGGATTTTCCTTCGGCGTAGAAAGGTTGCAAGCTGCGCACGTCGGCATTCAGCGACTCGATCCACTTCTCGACGATGCCATCCGACACCGCGAGGAACACGACATCGGCCTGTTCGATGTGGCTGCGCGCCAGCGGCGTGAGATGCGAGCCCAGGGTGATACCGATGCCGACGCAGGCGAGGGAGCCCTTGCGTTGGCCTGCGTGCGTTTTTTTCATGTCGGATCCTTGTCGATTCGGACGGGTACGCGAACAAAGGGTGAGGGGAACGTCCGTAGTCGCGCGTATAAGGAAATCATAATTGTGCCACTCGGGCTTGCGTGATAAATCTGCGCCGCTCGCTCGTGGTGGGGACCGCGCACGAGCCATTGCGGATGCTGGGATCCGCGTGGAAATCCGCAAATCACCCACGAACCGAACCTGCGCAGCTTGCGCGGGCCGCCTGTTTTTCGTTTTTCCTGGGGACATTGGCATGAAAGTTCGCGTCAATTTCAATAATCGTCTGACCACGCTCGCCGGCGCCATCGCCATTACATTGTGTTCTGGTGCATCGGCCAATCCGCCGGCCTCGTCGTTATCGCTGCTGCGCAACGCGCCTGCGATCGGCGCCGCCGTGGTCAAGGAAGGCTCCACCGGCAAACAGCTTCATTTGAACGTGCATGCCGATGTCGCGCGCTATACGGTCATCCTCAAGGAAGAGCCGGTAGCTACCTACGATGGGTTGACGTTCGGATACGCGAAAATTCCCCACGTTTCGTCGGCCAACAACCGGGTCAACGTGAAGTCGCCTGAGGCCGTCGCTTACGCGAACTATCTGGTCGGTCGCCAAAACCAGTTCCTCAGCTCCGCCGGCACGCAACTCAAGCGTTCGCTCGACGCGATCCTGCAATTCCAGCACGCCGTCAACGGCGTCGTGGTCGAGCTGACCCCGGTCGAAGCGGCCGAACTTGCCAAGCGCGACGACGTGTTGCTGGTTGATGCGGAAAAACTCCAGCCGCTGATGACCGACCGCAGCACGTTCTTCATCGGCGCGGACAAGATCTGGAACGGCAGCGCCACCGGCGGGCTCGCCACACAGGGCGAAGGCATCGTCATCGGCGACATCGATTCGGGCATCAACTTCACCAGCCCCTCGTTCGCCGGCATCGGCCCGATCGATGGCTATCAGCACGTCAACCCGTTGGGTGCAGGCAATTACCTCGGCCTGTGTCGCACCGGCGGCGTCGACGAAGGCCACTGCACCGACAAGCTGATCGGCCTGTACGATTTCGTCTATTCGATCTGCCAGACCGGTGGCTGCGGCACGGCCGGCAGCTGGACCGAAGAACCCAGTGCCACCGATTCCAACGGCCACGGTTCGCATACCGCGAGCACGGCGGCCGGCAACCACGCCAACGTCACCCTGAGTGGCGGCACCTTCACCATGTCCGGCGTGGCGCCGCATGCATCCCTGGTCGCCTATGACACCTGCTATACGCGCAATTCGGATGGCGGCGGCCTGTGCCCGACCACGTCCACCACGGCGGCCGCCAACCAGGCCGTCGCCGACGGTATCGTGGATGTGCTCACCTTCTCCATTGGCGGCGGCACGTCGCCATGGACGGACAGCACCTCGATGGCGTTCCTTGGTGCGCAAAACGCGGGCATCTTCGTCGTCGCCGCTGCCGGCAACGACGGCCCGGCCGCCTCGACGGTAAGCCACGTCGAACCCTGGGTGGCCACGGCCGCCGCGTCCACCGACGACCAGATCTTCGGCTACACGTTCAACCTCAACGCTCCCGGCACGCCGCCGGCGGGTACGGTCAATCTGCCGGTGCGCCCGGGCGCGAATCCGCAGCCGACCGGCGACCTGGTCAATCTGCCGATCACGCAGAGCCCCGGCTTCGCCAACGGTAGCAACGACGGTTGCTCGGCGTTCGCCAGCGCGCACACGTTCGATCGCGACGTCACCGCCAGCGAGCGCATTTTCGGCGACGGTTTCGAAGGCACCACGCTGCCGGCGATCTACCAGAAAGGTATCGCGGTACTGCATCTGGATGCCAACAACAGCGGCTGCGGCAGCGTCACGCGTCGCGGCAATGCGCTGAATGCCGGTGCGGCCGCCACGATTTTCGTCGACAACGCCTACATCAACCTCGGCGCGTCGGATACTTCGTATTCGATGATCTTCACGGACTGGAACAACGTCCTCGCGCAGATCAACACCGATCCGGTCAATGCGACCGCATCCGTGCAATTGCCGTTGAAGAGTTACCTCACCGGGCAAGGCGATGTCATCGCCGACTTCAGCTCACGCGGTCCGGCCGCCGGCATCGGCGGCCAGGCCATCGTGAAACCTGAAGTTGCCGCGCCGGGCGTGGCCATCCTCGCCGCGTTCATGGGCAATCCAGGCGCGGTGGCGCTGGAAGACGGCACCTCGATGTCGACGCCGCACATCGCCGGTTCCGCGGCGCTGCTGCGCGCGCTGCATCCGGAATGGACGCCGACACAGATTCGTTCGGCCATGATGATGACCGCCAAGACCGACGGCGTGATCAAGCAGGACGGCTCGCCGGCCGACATCTGGGAACGCGGTTCCGGCCGTATCGACCTGGCCAAGGCGGCCAAGGCCAGCCTGACCCTGGATGAAACCGGCGCCAACTACCTGGCGGCCAATCCGGCCACAGGCGGCAAGATCGCCACGCTGAACCTGCCCAGCATCGCCGACAGCAATTGCATCGCGGCCTGCAACTATTCGCGCACGGTGCGCAGCGCGCACGCGGGTGCGGTGACGTACGCCCTGAGCGTCGACGGTTTCGCCGGCAGTGCTTCGGTAGCGCCGACCAACATGACCGTGTCGACCGGCGGCAGCAAGACCTTTACCGTGACCGTGCACGGCGATCAGCTGACCTCAGGCCAGTACACGCTCGGCCAGGTCACGTTCACGCCGAGCGACCCGAGCATCCCGGTGCAGCACATGCCGCTGGCGGTCAAGCCGGGCGGCCCGATCATCCAGCTTTCGGCCAACTCGGTCGCCGCCTCGCAGGATGTGAACAGCGGCCCGACCACCAAGCCGCTGACGATCACGAACATCGGCAACCCGACGCTCAACTGGTCGGTCGCTACCGGCAATGCCCCGGTGACCGTGATGAACACGGCGACCACCAGCAACGGCGAATTGGGCGGTTACTACAACAGGATTCCGGCAGGAAGCTATCTTGCCCAGAACTTCGACGTAACCGGTCCGGTCCGCATCACCAAGCTCTCCGCCAACGGTTTTGTCCTGCCGAGCGGCAGCCTGACCACGACGAACACGCCGAACATCACGTTCAAGGTCTACGCGGACGCGAGTGGCATTCCGGACGGCAGCCCGGGCGATCCGCCGACCGCGAACAACGGCAACGCGCCGCTCTTCACGTACAGCAACACGATCGGCACGGCGAACGGCATCACCACGACCTCGGGCGTCATCAACCTGGATTTGACCAAGGCCGGCGTGCCCGTTCTCAACCTGACGGCGGGCCGCTACTGGCTGGTCGTCGCGCCGAACATCAACTCGAACGCAAGCAACACGACGACGAATCCGTTGTGGGCCTGGCGCGTGAGTTCGGACCCGATTATCGGCAACTCCGCGCAAATCATCGGCTCGCTGTTCAGCCTGACCGCATGGGAGGATGTCGAAGCGACGCCGACGATGCTTTCCAGCATCGTGTCGGGCACGGTCGACTGCACCAAGCCGTCGTGGGTGAACTACGCGCCGACGTCGGATGCGCTCGGCTACAACGCCAGCACTGCCGTGACCGTGACGTTCGATCCGACCGGCCTGACCCCGGGCAACTACGCGGGCAGTCTGTGCATCGGCAGCAATGCGACCAATACCGCAACCGCGGTCGTGTCGCTCAGCTTCGCGGTGACCGGTACGTTGACCCACAAGGTCACGCCAAGCGTCGGCACTGATCCATCGTGGGGCACGATCAGCCCGGATACGCAGCAGACCGTCAACGACGGCGCGACCACGCAGTTCACGCTGGCCGCGACCAGCGGTTATCACATCGACACCGTCGGCGGCACCTGCGGCGGCAATCTTGTCGGCAACCTGTTCACCACGAATGCGGTGACCGCCGATTGCACGGTGATCGCCAACTTTGCGCTGGATGCGGTGGTCACGCACTTGGTAACGCCGAGCGTCGGCACGGATCCCTCGTGGGGCACGATCAGCCCGGATACGCAGCAGACCGTCGGTGACGGCGCAACCACGCAGTTTACGCTGGCGGCGACGGGCGGCTACCACATCGACACCGTGGGCGGCACCTGCGGCGGCAACCTGGTCGGCAGCGTGTTCACCACGAATGCGGTCACCGCCGATTGCTCGGTGATCGCCAACTTCGCGGTGGATGCGGTGGTAACGCACCTGGTCACGCCGAGCGTCGGCACCGACCCATCGTGGGGCACGATCAGCCCGAATACGCCGCAGACCATCAATGACGGCGCGACCACGCAGTTCACGCTGGCCGCGACGACCGGCCATCACATCGACACCGTCGGCGGAACCTGCGGCGGCAATCTGGTCGGCAGCCTGTTCACCACGAATGCGGTGACCGCCGATTGCACGGTGATCGCCAACTTTGCGGCGGACCCGGTCGATCCATACCTGTTGTACAGCAATCTGGATACGGATGCGGGGAGCGACCTGCTCAACGGCAGCACGACGGTCGTTGGTGCGAACCGCTACACGCCGATGGTCTGCAGCCGGTTGACGTTGAGTCAGCCCGGTCAGCAGTTGATCACGAGCTTTACCTGGTCCTCGACGAATCACAACGCGGCTGCGCTCACGCCGACGACCAGCATCACGTTCTACGACGACTCGGGCGCGAGCGGTGGCCCCGGTATCCGGCTGGGCAACACGAACGATGCCTACTATTCCGGCGGCAACTACGCTACCGCGATCAATCCGGGAGCGAACTTCTTCACTGGCAATCCGTTCGGCTACACGGCGACTTACGTGCCCGCACCCGGCGGCGGCGGCAACGCGAATGTCTGGGCCTGTCTGTATTACTCGGGCGCTTCGGCGTCGTTCACCGACACGCAGTTGTCGAACCTCGGCATGGAAAAGTTCACCAACGCGCCGACGGCCGGTTCCACCACCGACCTCGCCTTCATCTCCACGGGCGCACCCAACGGCGGCAGCGGTGTGTGGGTCGACAATCCGCCGGGTTCGCTGGTGGCAGGAACCGGCGCTGCCAACGTCTTCGGCTGGGAGCTGACGACCCTGGGTACGAACGTCATGCTCGATACCTATCAGATGAAGAACGCGGGCTTAACTGCTGCGACCGGCGCGATTGCTCTGAACAGCGCAACAGGCGTTGCCCGCAACTTCTCGGGTTACGCCGCAACCATCACGGCGCCGGCGGGTGGCAACAAGTGGAGCGTGACCGGCTTGCAATTGACCCCGTTGTGCAACGCGGTGAATACCTTCAACGCGGTGCAGGCCAAGATCCAGTTCTGGGATACGTTTGCCGGCTCGACCGCGACGCCCGTGTTCTCGAACTCCGCGCCGATCGCATCGGTCACCGCCGATCTGGACGTGGTCACCGCCAACGGCTGCGCCACCGCGACCAGCTACTACATCCTGCCGGTGCGCCTGGCTGTACCGGTGACGGTAGGTGCGGGTTCGACCCTCGGCGTCACCATCGAGTACCTGACGGACAAGGGCTCGGGTCTGGGCGCCAATGCTGACTTGGTCTCCCTCACCAATTCGGCGACCAACGGCTTTGCCCCGGCCGTCGGAGCCAACGCATCCACGGGTGCGACGGGTTGGTACAAGAGCGCGAGCAACCGCAGCGATCTGAACTTCCAGAATGGCGATTACGTGACCGGTACGCGCGTGCACATCCCGGTGCGCGTCTATGGCAACCAGGTCTCCGCCACCGGCATTAACGTGCCGACAGCGCGCCAGGTGGTGTCGCCGAGCCCGCAGCAGCAAACGGAAGTGCAGACGACGACCCAGAACGGCAGCGCGCTTTCGCTCAACAAGCAGTAAGGCAAGCGTTTTTCGATTCAGGAGCCCGGGCTCGCCGCCCGGGCTTTTTTTCGCTCAATACGCCGTACCGCCCAATTCTCGGCAGCGCAGGACCTGTCGCTGGTTTGAAGTAAACGACGGAGGCGGGGGCAACCCCGCCTCTTTTTTTCGCTCCAGTCAGAGAGGGTGCAGGCTTGCGCCCGCACCCCGTGCAACTCGCTGCACTGATTGTTACTGGCCGAAACCGTCGGCGAAGATGCGGTCGAGAATGACCACCTGCGCGCTCGTGGCTTCCGTGTTGTGGCTATGCAGCAGCAGCATGCCGGTCGAACCGTTGGCGACGACCTTGTTGACGTTGTAGTTCACGTTGATGACGCCGCCGTTGAGGTCTTCCAGCAGCACGTTGCCGGCGCCGTCCACGCCCGGGTTCGCCGGATCGTATGCGTATGGGCCGTTGAACGACTGGAATGCACCGCTGCCGGCGATGCCGCAATGTGCCGTGCCCTGGCCGCCGCCGGCCCAGTCTTCGGCACCGCACAGCGGGTTGTAACCCGGGCACATGGCAACGCCGTAATGAATCGGCGTGAGGCCAGGCGTGG
>DATIOA010000243.1:0-5438 GCA_035473575.1 Rudaea sp.
CCCGGGCGGTTTCCCGCCCAAGGTCTTGAAAAGCCTTGAAAGAGCCCCTTCGGAAACGGGTCAGCCTCACCCGTTTTTTACAAAATTTTGCCGGTCCAGAATTCGCTGCAGGGGAGCGAGTTGGCGCTCATAACGACGCCACGAATCGACGAAACGCTTATGCACCGGCTCGCGCACCTGGACCGCGCTCAAGGTGGAAACCGCGCTGCGGTTGCGCGTGAGATCGCCGCAACCGGGCTCCCACTGCAATCCGCAGAATTCCAGCACTTTGCGCAAGGTCTGGTCCGCGTTCGCGACCAGATCGGCATAGGCGATGTCCAGAATCCGCCCGGGCATCGCCGCATGCCAATGCGCCATCGTGTCCTGATAAACGAGGTAGTGGGAGGCGAGCGCATCGAGGTCGTAGATGTGTGCGAAGGCGTCGGCGAACAGGGCGCGGAAATTCGAGAAACACACGTCCATCGGGTCGCGCACCAGATTGAGGATGCGTGCCTGTGGCAGGGCTTTGGCGATGAGGCCGGCGACCATCCAGTTGCGCGGCAACTTGTCGGTATAGAACGGTTTGCCGGCGGCCCGCCACTGGGTCTGGTCGAGATAACGCCGGCCGAGTTCGACGAAATCCATTCGCGGCAGGCGTTCGATGACGGTATCGTCCAGCGTCCTGCAATGATCCGCCGCCCAACGCAACTGGAAGGCGAAATCGTCGAGTTCCCCGACCGACTCGACCTGGGAATGGTTGCCGAGCAGGCGGTCCAGCACGGTGGTGCCCGAGCGCGGCATGCCGATGATGAAAATGGGCTGCGCGCCGGCGTGCAGCGCGTCGACTGGCCGCAGGAAGTCGGAGCTGCAGGCGCGCGTCAGGTTTGCGAACAGCTGGCGCGTGTGCGCCGGGTCGTGCTGGTGCCGCGCGTACATCAGCGCATTGCCGTGGGCGAGCGCGGCCCAGGCTTCGTCGTAGCGGCCGAGGTCTTCGAATTCCTTGTAACGCGCGAATTCGATCGACGCGTGCTCGTAGCTGCCCGACTGGACGAGTTGCAGCGCCCGGGCCGTGCCGGCCAGGTGATTGTCCGTTGCGGTCTGCTTGCGCAGGCGCGACAGTTCCTGCCAGGCACGACCGTAAGTCGGGTCGTGGCGTACGGTTTCGAGGAACTCGGCTTCGGCTTCGCGGATGCGGCCGGCGAAGACGAGTTGGACGCCGCGCCGGAAGCGGAATTCGGGGCCGTCGGCGCCAAGTGCCCTGGCTCGATCGTATAACGCGAGGGACTGCGCGGTCTGGTTCAGCAGATAGCGTTGTTCGGCCATCTGCACCAGCGCGGTGACCGATCGCACTGCCGCGCAGACGGGGTTATCCAGGCAGTTCCGGGCGGCAACCGTCTCGCCGCAGCGAATCAGCGCGGCGACGATGGCGACGATCAGTTCGGGGTCGGCCGGCATGGCGCCGGCGGCCGCGCGCGCGTGGCGCGCCGACTCGCGTACGCGATCCTCCTCCCAGGCGATGTCGCCCAGCAGCAGGTGGGCGTGGACATTGTCGGAGTCGCGTTGCAGCATCGATTCCAGACTGATGCGCGCCGCGTCGAGATTGCCTTCGGCCAGATAGCGCTGGGCGCGGTTCCAGTGTCGATCGGAGGGTGCGTTCATGCAGGGCGCGCACCACGCTCAGCGCGGTGCACTGCTGGCCGAAGTCGGAAGCTTTGGTTACAGGTCCTGATGGTATTGCACGTACGGCACGCGTGCCTGGCTCGGGTCGGTCTCGTGCGCGGGGTCGGCGAGCAGCGGTGGCGTACCGCTGGACCACAGGTTTTGCGCGCCGACGCTGAACACGCCGCGCCACGGTGCGCGCCAGGAAATGCCCAGATCCACGCTGGCCCAACTCTGGCCGCTGCCAAGCGGATCGGCCGGCCCGAGTACGCGGCCAGTGAGCGTGCCGCTGAAATTGCCGCTGCGAACGCCGAAACTCAGCGCCGCCTGGTTGAGGGCGGGCAGCAGGGTGTTGCCGGGCAGCTCGAAGCGCAGGCGACTCAACGCGGCGCCGACATCCAGACTGCTCTCGTCGTTCCAGTGCCAGTGCCCCTGCGCGCGGATGCCGTAGTCGTTGACATCCGCCCATTGCAGCGCCGGTATCGCCAGCGTCGGCAAGGCTTCGTTGCCGATGGTCGCGAACAGGTCCCAGGGTGGGGTTTGCGCGACGGCCGCGAGCGGCGCGGATTCGTGGCGCAACCAGGCAAGGCCGTAGTCAACGCCTACGTCCAGGCGATCCGTACTCAGGCCGGTGCCGATGCTCAGGGCGCCGGTGCTGGCCGGTGCACTGCGGTACGGACAGGTCTCGTTCAAGGCGAAGGCGAGCCCTGAGTCGCAGCCCAGCGTGGCCGCCGCCGAATTGAGTGGAGTCAGCGCGATGCCGCGGCCGAATTTCGCCCAGGCATTGACGCGATTACCCAGATGCAGCGAGAGTCCGCCACCGACGAAATGGGTGACATCGATCAATTGCCAGTCGGCCGCCGAACCGATCTGCGGTGCCTGCGGCAGCACCGGCGCGCCATGGCCGCCGCCGAGCGCGACGAGTGCCAGGACGCGGCCGTCGGATGTGCTCCAAAGCGGCATGCGCCAACCCGCGTCGACGCGCTCTTGCGATACGCCGACGGGTTGGATCACGACCGCAGTGTTGCTGTCCGGTGCGGGCACGACCGTTTGCGCCAACGCCAGGACTGGCGTAAGCAAGGCGCTGAAGATGGCAGTGGCAAAACGCATGGGCATCTGGTCGTGTCGGTGGGACTGTGAACGCGTCCCGCGTGGCGAAGTTCCATGCTCCGCACGCAAGGTCGCTTGTTCGCAGTATAGCGCAAATCACGGAAAACTAACAATTACTTTCGACAGGTGCGGGCGTGCGGCGCCGTTGCAAAAAATCGTTAAACTAAGTCAATTCCAGTCCGCGGACAGTTGGCCTTGTCTTCACGCAGATCGAGCATGGTTGTGTCGCCCACGGACAATAACAAGGGTGCGGATCAGAACGTATCCACGCTGAGATTCACCGGTACGCAGCCATCGGATCTGGAACAGGCCGAAAGGCTCCAGCGCGCCTTGTTCGCGATCGCCGACCTCGCCAGCGCCGATCTCGATCTGCCCGAGGTCTACAAGGCGTTGCATGCGATCGTCGGCAGCCTGATGTACGCCGAGAATTTCTACATTGTCTTGTACGACGAGTCGCGCGACGTGATGCGCTTTCCCTACGTCGTCGATGTCGAAGATGCCGATGGGCCCGGTCCGCTGGACGAGGTGCCGATGGCCACGCGTGCCGGCAGCCTGACGTGGCACCTGCTCAAGGACGGGCGACCCTTGCGTGGCACGGTTGCGGAAATCGACGCCCAGATCGGCAAGCCGACGGTCGGCTTTGGTCCCGACTGCGTGGACTGGATGGGCGTGCCGCTGCTGCGCTCGGGCAAGGTCAACGGTGGATTGGTGGTGCAAAGCTACACCGAGAGCGCGCGCTATACCGAGCGCGACCAGGAGCTGTTGACATACGTCGCCCAGCACATCCAGACCGCGCTGGAGCGGCGCTTCGTTCATGAGGAACTCGAGCGTCGCGTGGCCGAGCGCACCGACGCGTTGCGCGACGCCAACCGCCTGCTGCAGCAGCAGGTGCTCGAGCGCCAGCGCGGCGAACGCCTGCAGGCGGCGCTGTTCCGCATTGCCGAACTAGCCAACAGCAGCGAAAGCCTGGAAGAATTCTATGCCGCCGTGCACCGCGCCGTCGGCGGGCTGCTGTATGCGCGCAATTTCTACATCGCCCTGCTCAGCGACGATGGCCAGCAGCTTGTGTTTCCGTACTCCGTGGACGAGCGCGACTTCAAGCGCGAGCCGCGCAAACTCGGCACCGGCCTGACCGAATACGTGCTCAACACGCGCAGCGTGCTGCTCGCCGACAGTGCCGGGCTCGAACGCCTGTACGCCACCGGCGCGGCACAGCCGATCGGCACGCGTTCGCGCAGCTGGTTGGGGGTGCCACTGATCTGCAACGATCGCGCGGTCGGCGTGCTCGCCGTGCAAAGCCATTCGGAAGAGCATCGTTACACGCCGCGCGACCAGGAACTGCTCACGTTCGTTTCGTATCACATCGCGAATGCGCTCGAGCGCAAACGCAGTGCCGAATCCCTCAAGCTAGCCAACGCGGAACTCGAGCAGCGCGTGATCGAACGTACCAGCGAACTGGCTGCGGCCAACCTCGAGCTGCGCGAGCATATCGCCGTGCGCGAGCGCATGGAGCGCCAGCTCAAGCACGAAACCCTGCACGATGCGTTGACCGGGTTGCCGAACCGCAATTTCCTCTTGCAACGCCTGACCCAGGCGCTCGCGGATTTCGCGCACGATTCGCGCCACCGTTTCGCGGTGCTGTTCCTCGATCTGGACCGCTTCAAGGTGATCAACGATTCGGTCGGTCATCTCATTGGCGACGAGTTGCTCAACGAAGTCGGCGCGCGCATCGCGGCGTGCCTGGAACCGCGCGACCTCGTGGCGCGCCTGGGTGGCGACGAATTCGCGATACTGCTCAACGACATCGAAAATGCAGACGATGCCTGCGCGCTGGCGCAGCGCGTCATCGATGCGCTCAACGAGCCGATTCGACTCGGCAGCAAGGAGGTATTCAGTTCCACCAGCATCGGCATCGCCATGGCTTCTGCGCGCTACCGCAAGGCGGAAGAGCTGCTGCGCGACGCCGACGTCGCCATGTATCGCGCCAAGAGCGAAGGCCGCCACCGCTTTGCCCTGTTCGACGAACACCTGCACAAGGAAGCGATGCAATTGATGGAGTTGGAAAGCGATCTGCGTCGCGCGATCGCACGCAGCGAGTTCGTGCCGTTCTTCCAGCCGGTGGTGCGCTTGTCCGACCGCGTTACGCTCGGCTACGAGGCGCTGTTGCGCTGGCAGCATCCGGAACGCGGCCTGCTCGCGCCGGGCGATTTTCTCGCCGTGGCCGAGGAAACCGGCGCGGCGGAACTGATCGACTGGCAGATGTTCGAGCGCACGTTCGAGGTTGCGGCGCCGCTGCTGACTGGCGAGGCCGGCTTCATCGCGATCAACGTGTCCGGCCGGCATTTTCGCGCGGACGCGCTCGACGAAAACCTGCTGGCGCTGTTGCGACGCCATGCGATCAAGCCCGAGTGCGTGCGCATCGAGGTCACCGAGCGCATGCTCATCGACAATCCGCCCGCGGCCAAGCGCCTGCTCGATGCGCTGCGGGCGCACGGCATTGGCGTGTCGCTGGACGACTTCGGCACCGGCTATTCGTCGCTGAGCTACCTGCACCAGTACCCGGTGCAGGCGTTGAAGATCGATCGCTCGTTCGTGGCCGAGATGGGCTCGGAAAAAGCCGGCAGCACGGCGATCGTGCGCGCGATCCTGGCGCTGGCCGGCGCGCTTGGCATGCAGGCGATTGCCGAAGG
>DATIOA010000244.1:0-11211 GCA_035473575.1 Rudaea sp.
TCAGGTCGCGCCGGCGCAGGTCTTCTTCCAGCGTCACCGACGCATCGGTATCAAAGGCGAAGCCATGATAGCCGCGGCCAGTCTTGCGCTCGGTGCGCGCCAGCGCGTATTCCTCCTGCGTGTGCGGATGCAGGAACACGGGGAAATCCTTGCCCACGGGCTTGAATCCGTCGCGCAGCATGTCCTGCGGCGTGGCGCCGACGACGACGTAGTCGCGATCCTTGACGGGCAGGCCGAGCAGGCGAACGCGCACCGCGCCGCCGACCAAGTAGGTTTTCATGTGGCCATTATGGAGCATCGCCGCGCCTTCACGCCGCCTGCATGCCATGGTCGGCAGACTGCGCCGCTCGCCTCGGAGTCCGCCCATGAGAATCGCATTTCTGGCCTTGATCGCCGTGAGCCTGCTCGGCTGTGCCGGCTCCGCCACGCAGCCCGTGCCACCGGCGAAGGACGCGCTCTACCGCGAGTTGGGCGGCACGCCGGGCATCACGCTGGTCGTCGACCTGTTCCTGGTGCGATTGAACGCGGATGCGCGCATCAACACCTTGTTCGCGCACGTCGACCATGCCGATCTGCGCCGCCTCGTGATCGAGCAGTTGTGTGCGGCGACCGGCGGGCCGTGCGTCTACAGCGGGCGCAGCATGGAGGAAGCGCACAGCGGCCTGAATCTCACTGAAGCCGATTTCAGTGCGTTCATGGGCGACCTGGTCGCAGCGATGGACGAAGCCAAGGTGCCGCTGGCGCAGCAGAACCGGCTGATCGCCCTGCTCACGCCGATGAAGCCGCAGATCGTGGGGCAGTGAGGGTGTAGCGCAAGCATCAGCGCGCGGATGGCGCGGATGTCGTCGTGGTTGTAGAAGCTGGTACAGCCGGGCACACCACGTCCTTGCGCGGTGCGTCGGTGGGCGGCGGCGAATACGCCTGGCCGATGCGCGGCAGGCGCGATGCCAACGGCAGCACCTTGCCGTTGAGCCGCCAGTCGTAGATCACGGCGAAGGCGAGTACGCGCGCGACGTATTCGCGGGTTTCCTTGTACGGAATCGTCTCGATGAAGAAATCCGGATCCAGCGAATCGCGCGCGTCGATCCAGCGTCCAACCGGATCGGGGCCGGCGTTGTAGGCAGCGCTGGCCAGCCACGGACTGCCGTCGTAGCGCAGCGCCATGTTGCCAAGGTAGCGCGTGCCGAGACGGATGTTCAAATCCGGGTCGAACAATGCCGCCGCGCCGGAGAACGACACGCCGAGCTGCCTGGCCAGATGCTTCGCCGTGCCCGGCAGCAACTGCATGAGACCGAACGCGTCGGCGCCGGAGCGCGCATCCGTGGTCCATGCGCTTTCGGCGCGGATGATGGCATAGGCCCAGGCCGGGTCGATGCCGGCGTTGCGCGCGTCGCGCACGATGTCGGCGCGCCGTGCCAGCGGAAAGCGCAGGTCGTAATGGCGCAGGTCGTCGCCGCGGTTGAGCGCGTAGACGGCACGGTCGTGCCAGCCGCGATCCGACGCCAGCACGATCGCCTGCTTGCGCTGCGCGCCGTCCAGTCGCGACAGGGCGAAATCCCATTCGCGCCGCGCCTGCGGCAGGCGGTCGATGGCGAAAAATTCGAAGGCGCGCGCCAAGTCCGGCTGTCGGCGCAGTTGCTTGTCGATGCCCGGATCCGCTTCGATCTGCTGCGGGCAAATCGTGTACGGCAGCTTGAGCCAGTCCGCGGCGAGAAAGCCGTGGAAGTTCGCTTCGCGTGCGACCGACGCGAAAACCGGCGTGGCTTCGTCGCTGCGCTCGAGCTTCACCAGCACGCGCGCGCGCAGATAGCGCCAGCGCGCGTCGGACTTTTGCGCGTCGCTCATCGTGTCCAGCGCGGCGAGCGCGGCTTTCCAGTCCTGCGCCGACACGGCCGCGCGCACGCGCCATTCGCGGCTGATGTCGTCGTCCGCCGTCGCCGGCAGCGCGACCAGGCGTTGCAGCGCATCCGGCGCATAACTCGATGCGCGGTAGATGGCGATCGTGCGCAGGATGTCGCCGCGTTGGTCGGCATTGAAATGAAAATGCGCGGACAGTTTGGTCCATAGCGATTCGGCCGCGTCGCTGTCGCGCCGTGCCAGGCGCGTGAACGCGGCGGTTGCCGCTTGCCGCGTGCGCGTGGTGTCGGGCCATGCGGCAGCCTTGTCGAGCGTACCCGCCGGATCGCGGATCGCGGTGGCAATTCGCTGCGCATCGCTGCGCGCCTGATCGTCGAGCATGGCCGCGAGCGCGTCGACAAGTCCCGCTTGTGCCGCACCGGCGGCGAGGTCGATGCGCTGCCAGATCAGCGCGGACGTGAGCTTGTCTTTGGCCCATGCGGCCGCGGCATCGCAGGCGTCGGGCAAGGGCTGTGCCGCAAGCCATAGCGGCTCGACGTCGGCGGGGAAATCGACTTTCTCGCCGAGCGCGATGCGCGCGTGCAGGGCATGGCATTGCAATGTCGTGCTGGCATCGTCCGGAGTATACAAATGCAGAAAGTCGCGCCAGTCGCCGCGCCGCGCGAGTTCGGCCAGGTAGGCCTCGCGCCACAATTTCGCCGGCAAGGAGTTCGGCCAGGCAGCGAGGAATTTTTTTGCATCCGCCGGCTGCGCGTCCTGGATGCGCCGTTGCAGGGAAGCCAGTTCCAGGTAGGGGAACAGCGGGTAGCTTTCCAGTCCTGCGGCTAGTTTGCGCCATGCCCCGGCCGGGCCGTGTTGTGCCGCCTCCCAGACCAGCGGAAAACGCGCGCGCTGGTTGGTCAGGTCGTCGGCGCGGGCCGCCAGTGGCGCGAGCAGGGCGGCCAGAGCGCAAAACAGCGAAACGGGGTGCAAGTATGGACGTCTAAACATGTTTTTGGCGGTACGCGGTGCGCGGTGCGCGGTGAAGTTTAGCCGAATGCGGTGTGCAAGGTCGTGTCTTCAGGCACGCTAGCCAAAGCGTGGGCGCATGTGCCATGATCAGTAGATCATTACACTTTTTTTACACTTTCGGTCCGGGGAATACGGGCCGGAATCTCGCATGGGTTCCATTGAATCCTTAACCTGAGGAGGTTGTGTATGACTCGCTTCAACCCGCGTCTGCTTGCCGCCGGCATATCTGCCGCACTTGGCGGTTTGATCCTCTCCACGGTCGCCACGCCGGTTCTTGCCCAGAACAAGCCGGGCGACGATGTGCAGAAGCTCGAAGCAATCGAAGTCACCGGTTCGCGCATCAAGAAGGCCGAAATGGCCGACCAGACGCCGGTGGTCACGATCAGCGCGCGCGATATCGCGCAGACCGGCTTGGCCTCGATCGGCGACGTGATCCAGCAGTTATCCGTGAGCGGGTCGGCGCTGAACACCAAATTCAACTCGGCCGGCAACTTCGGCTTTGCGCCGGACGGCTCGGGCGTGGGTTCGGGCTCGACCACGATTTCCCTGCGCAACCTCAACGCAAAGCGCACTCTGATCCTCGTCGATGGCCTGCGCTGGGTGAACGAATCCTCGGCTTCGGGCGTGTCCGCCGCAGTCGACCTGAACACGATCCCGGCCGGCGTCGTCGAACGCATCGAAATCCTCACCGATGGTGCTTCGGCACTGTACGGTTCGGACGCAATCGCGGGCGTGATCAACATCATCACCAAGAAGGGCCAGGACGGCGGCGCGCTGCACGTCTACTACGGCGATTATTCGGTCGGCGACGGCAAGACCGCCAATGGCGATATTTCCTTCGGCGCCAAGGGCGACCGCTACAGCTTCTTCGTCGACGTCAGCCATTACAAACAGAACAAGATCAGCTCCGCCGACTGGGCGCAGGCCAGTGCGGAGTGCGTGCCGGGCACCGGGCTGGACAATTGTTCCTCGGCGACGCCGTACACGCGTGTGCTGTTCGATGTGCCCGGTGGCGGTGATGTCGTGCGTTCCGATGGCACCACCATTTGTCATGATGGTTTTTGCAGCATCACCGCCAATGGCGCCGCCGGCGCGAACGGTTTGCAGAATTTCCCGAATGGCTACCATCATTTCACTGGCGCGGACCGTTTCAATTTCGCGCCCTACAACCTGCTGTTGACGCCGTCGGAGCGCACCGGCTTCTTCGCGCAGACCGATTACAAGCTCACCGACGACATTCATTGGTACTTGAAGGGTCTGTACAACACGCGCAAATCGGTGAACCAGGCCGGGCCTGAACCCATTTTCCTCGGCCAGGCGTTCTGCTTCCTGATCGATCGCTGTTACACGGTCAACGTGGACAAGACCAACCCGTACAATCCGTTCGGCTTCACGCTGGATTCGAACAGCCCGGACTTCGGCCTTGGTCGACGCCCGATCGAAGGCGGTCCGCGCATCTTCAGCCAGCAGGTCGACACGCGCTATTTCGCCACAGGACTTACCGGCAGCTTTGGCTGGAACGAGCACAACTTCAACTGGGACGTGAACGTGGTGCGCGCGGACAACAATGCGGACCAGGACGTCACCGGCACCTACAACATGGCGCACATCGCCGAGGCCGTCGGTCCGCTGTCCGCTTGCCAGGCCGATCCGAATTGCGTGCCGCTGAACCTGTTTGGCGGTCCGGGCACGATTACGCCGGACATGCTCAACTACATCCTGTACCACGAGCACGACACCAGCCATCAGGCGCTGGGTGTGGTCACGGCCAACATTTCGGGCGACCTGTTCCAGTTGCCGGCCGGCGCGCTCGACTTCGCCACCGGCTACGAGCATCGCAATCTTTCCGGCACCTACACGCCGGACGCGGTCGTCACCGCGGGCGATTCCAACGGCGTGCCTTCCAAGCCGACCGCCGGTGGCTACAACGTGGACGAGTTCTATGTTGAATTGAACGCGCCGCTGATTGCCGACGCGCCGTTCGCAAAGGCGCTGAACATCGACGTGGCCTCGCGCTATTCGGATTACTCGACATTCGGCAGCACCACCAACAGCAAGGTTGGATTCCGCTGGCAGTTGAACGACGACCTGACCTTCCGCGGCACTTGGGCGCAGGGTTTCCGCGCGCCGTCGATCGGCGAGCTGTACGGAACGTTCTCGCGCTTCGACGCGACGTTGCAGGATCCATGCAACAACGCGACGGGACAGCTTGCCACGAATTGCATGGCCTTGGGCGTGCCAAATCCAGCCACGTACGTGCAATCCAATTCGCAGATCTCGGTGCTGACGGGCGGCAACCGCAACCTGCAACCGGAAAAGTCGCGCAATACCACGCTGGGTGGTGTGTACAGCCCATCCTGGGCCGAAAATACCAGCTGGTCGCAAAAGCTCGACTTCGAAGCGACCTGGTACAAGATCAACATCAAGGACGCGATCCAGGCCAAGGACGCACAGACCCTGCTCGATCGTTGCGCCGCAACGCTGGATCCGGCGTTCTGCAGCGTGCAGGATCGCAACTCCGCTGGATACATTGCCTTCCTCAACGATACGCTGGGCAACCTCGGCCGCGTGGAAACGCAGGGCTTCGACTTCGGCGTGACCTGGGTCGGTCCGGAAACCGGCTGGGGCCGCTTCGGCGCGAGCTGGCAGAACACCTATGTCGACAAGTACAACGCGGTCGATACGACCACGGGCTTGTCCGAACCGGACGGCGTGGGCGTGGAAGTGCACGACAGCGGTATTCCGCGCATTCGTTCCACCGCGCGCCTGAACTGGGCCTTGGGCGAATGGTCGGCCGGCTGGTCGATGCGTTACGTCTCGGCTCTGACCGAGGATTGCGCGGCTGCTTCCGGTTATGCAATCTGCAATGGTTCCGGCAACACGCACCGTCTCGGCGCAACCACTTACCACGATGTGCGTGCGAGCTGGAATGTCCCGGTCAGCATGCCGCTTACGGTTTCGGCCGGCCTCAACAACGTGTTCGCCAAGGATCCGCCGGTGTGCGTATCGTGCTCGCTCAACGGCTACGACGCATCCACCTACGATCTGCCGGGCCGCTTCTGGTACGTCGAAGCAAGTCTCAAGTTCTGAGCCGTCACCTTCTGTCGCAATTCACGGGCCGCTCATTGCGGCCCGTTTTTTTGTGGAAGCTTTATCCTTGCCGCCAACGGCAGGTGGTCGGACACCGGATGCGGTAACGTCCACAAGCGTTCGATCTCGATGCTGGACGAGGTCAGGATGTGGTCGATCGCGCGGCGCGGTTGCCAGCTTGGGAACGTGGCGGGTGCAGCAGCGTGCGGTGGCACGAGCGCGGTGCGGCGGAACAATGGCGTCAGCTCGCGGCTGTGCGCAGGGCAATTCAAATCGCCCATCAGCACCACGTTGTGGTGGCTGCCGATCAGTTCGGCGAGGAAGTCGAACTGGCGCCGGCGCGCCGCCGGGCCGAGCGACAGGTGTGCGATCACCACGACGAGTGCCGCGTCGTCCTTGCCGAATCGCGCCCATAGCGCACCGCGTCCGGGAATGCGACCGGGCAGGGGATAATCGCGTACCTCATCGGGCGCGATGCGCGTGAGCAGGCCATTCGCGGATGCCGCGAAACTCGCTACCTTGCGGTTGGGCTGGTGACTCCAGTACGGAAACCGGGCCGCTTCGGCGAGGTATTGGGTCTGATTCACGAAACCCGAGCGCAGGCTGCCGGCATCGGCTTCCTGCAAACCGACCAGGTCGAAATCGGCGAGCAAACCGGCGAACTTGTCGAGATTGCTGCGCTTGCCGCGCGAGGGCAGTACGTGCTTCCAGCTCTGGGTCACGTAGTCGCGGTAGCGGGCCATGCTGCCGCCGGCAAGTATGTTGCAGCTGAGCAGGTTCAGGTGCTGTTGCAAACCCGTGGGCGCGTTGGCATGGCGGACATCGGCGCACATGAGCACAGGCTATGCCGCTCGCGACTTCGTCGCAAGCGGCAACTGTCGTTCGACGAGGTTATTTGCGGGCGGCGTGATGCTTCGCCGCCAGTTCCTGATCGACCAGCTGCAGGGCGATCTGCACCATCTGCTGGAAGCCGATGCCGCGCTCGGGATTGGCGGTAACGCGATACTTGCCGTCGATGATGAGCGTGGGCGTGGCATCGACTTGCCATTCGCGCACCTTCTGGTTGCCGGCCGTCAATTCACCATCGATCACGAACGAGGTGGCGGTGGACAGGAATGTGCCCGGGCTGGCACCGTAGTTGGCGTAGAACAGGTTGGCCAGATCCTGGATCGTGCGCAGCGGTTCGTGGTCGCGGTGGATCGCGTCGAACAACGCCTGATGCGTCTTGTCGACGAGACCCATCGACTGCGCCGTGTAGAACCCGCGCGCGTAGGGCTCCCACATCGCATTGAACACCGCCGGCAACAGTGCGAACTTCACGCCCTTGGGCAGCTTGCCCTTGAGCTCGCTCGCGTAGGGCTGGAAATCCGCGCAGTGCGGGCAGGCGTAGGAGAACACTTCGGTGACCACGACCTGATCGCCCGGAGTGACCTGCGCAGGAGCGATCAGCAGGTAATCCTGGCCTGCGACCAGCGCGGGCTTGGCCGGCGCCTTGGCGGTCTCCGCGCTGCCTTGCGCTTGGCAGCCGCCGATGAGGATCATCCCGGCCAGCAAAATCAGGGCTTGCTTCAACATCGTGTTCTCCAATCAGACGAGCGGCTATGGGACTGCGCAAGAACGCGCAAGTTCCTCGCAAGGTTACTTGCCGGCTTCCTTGTTTACCAGAAACAGAACGAGTTGCTCGGCCTTGTCCCAACCGCCGCCCGCCGACACCGTGGTCAGGCGGTATTTGCCGTTGACGACGATCGTGGGGGTCTGGTCGACGCCGGTCGCCTTGACGAAGGCATCGGCCTGCTTCATGCGCGTGTTGATCGTGAACGAGTTGGCCGTGGCGACGAACTGTTCGGGCTTGACGCCGTACTGCGCATAGAACTTGGCTACGTCCTCGATCGTCGGCAGCGGGCTCTTGATGCGGTTGTTCGCGTCGTAAATACCCAATTCCTTGGTCTTCCACACGGCGTCGAACATCGCGTCGTGCGATTTCTCGGCGATGCCGAGCGCCTTCGCGGTGAGGTAGGCGCGCTGGAACACGACCCAGTCCTCGGACGGATTGAACGAAGCGGGCACGAAATCCATTTCCGCGTTCGCCGGCAGGTGCTTGCGCAGCGTGTCGACGTAGGTGTGGGCGAAGTTGCAGGCCGGGCAGCCGTAGGAGAACACCTCGGTGACCTCGATCTTGCCGGGCGTCTGCGTCGGCTGCGGCGGATCGATCACGAAATAGTGCTTGCCCGCTTCCCATTGCTGGGGCGCGGCATCCTGAGCCATCACGGTGGCGGAAAAGAGGGCGAACGCGGCCAGGGCGACGAGACATTTCATGATTGCGCTCCCGTCACTTCGCCGCAGTGGATGCATCCACCGCATGCAGGCCTTCGACATAGCTCGCCAGCGCGCCGATTTCGGCGTCGGAGAGTGGTTTGGCGATCGCTTCCATGATCCTGGTGCGCTCGTCGCCGCCGGCCGAGCCGTCGCGGAACGCCTTCAGGCGCGCGGCGACGTAATCGGCATGCTGGCCGCCCAACTGCGGGTATTGCGCGCCTGGATTGCCGCGGCCGCCGGGGCCGTGGCAGGCCATGCAGGCCGGCACGCCGTCCTTCGCGTCGCCGCTGCGGAAGTAGGCTTCGCCGACCGGCACGAGCTTGGCGTCGGCCACTCCCGGCAGCGAGGCCTTGCTGGCGAAGTACGCGGCGAGGTCGCGCATGTCCTGTTCGCCCAGCGGGGCGACCATGCCGGCCATGATCGGGTTGACGCGCTTGCCCGACTTGAACATCTCGAGTTGGCGCACGATGTAGCCGGCCTGTTGCCCGGCCAACTTCGGATACTGCGCCGAGGCCGAGTTGCCATCCATGCCATGGCAGGCGGCGCAGGCCGCCGATTTGGCCTGGCCGGCGGTGGCATCGCCGGGCTTGAGCGGCACTTCTGCCGCTGGCGCGGCGGCGGGTGCCTGCGCAGCGGGCGCCGGGGCGGGATTTGGAGCGGAAGCGGGCGTCTGTGCCGCCAGCGAGCCGGCGCCGATCAGCGCGGAAAACGCAATCACAAGCCGAAAACCCATACACTTCACTCCCGGTCGCCGCAATCCGCGCACCATTGCGCGGGCACAAGGGACAAATTATCCCAGTCGCTACAGGGACGGTCAAACACGATGGCGATGTCCAACAACCCTTTTCGTGCCGCGCGGTTCGCGACCAGCGCGCCGGACGCGCGCCGCCTGCCGCCCGATACGGGCGCCGAGGTGGCCTTCGCCGGGCGCTCGAATGCGGGCAAGTCCAGCGCGCTCAATGCGATCTGCGACCAGAGCGGGCTTGCGCGCACGTCGAAAACACCCGGGCGCACGCAATTGCTCAACGTTTTCGTCCTCGACGAAGCTCGGCGCCTGATCGACCTGCCCGGCTACGGCTACGCGAAAGTCCCCGAGGCGATGCGCGAAAAGTGGCGTCAGGTGATCGACGCCTACCTGCGCGAGCGCGAATCACTGCGCGGCGTCGTGTTGATCGTGGATGCACGCCATCCGCTCAAGGAGTTCGACCGGCAAATGCTCGACTATTGCCGAGGCATCGGCCTGGCGTGCCATGTACTGCTGACCAAGGCCGACAAGCTTTCGCGCAGCGAGGGCACGCGCGCACTCGCCGGCGTACGCAAGGCGTGCGCCGCCGAAGGCTGGCCGGCCGGCGTGCAGTTGTTTTCCGCGACGGCGAAGACAGGCCTGGACGAAGCGCGCGCCGCGATCGCGGCCTTGCTTGGCGCCTGATCGGCCCAATATCGGGTGGCCTGTCGAAGGGGAAAGTCCATGTCGGGACCCAGCGCCGTAAAAGAAACCCCGATCGCGAACCGCGATCAGCTCGTGGAATACATCGCCTCCGGCGCGCGTCCGCCAGCGCAATGGAAGATCGGCACGGAGCACGAGAAATTCGGTTTTCGCCTCGACGATCTGCGTCCACCGACTTACGAAGGCGAGCGCGGCATCGGTACGTTGTTGCGCGGCCTCACGCGCTTCGGTTGGAAGCCGGTCGAAGAGAACGGCAATGTCATCGCGTTGGCGCGTGGCGACGCCTCGATCACGCTGGAGCCGGCCGGCCAGCTCGAATTGTCCGGCGGCCAGCTCGACGACGTCCACGACACCTGTTGCGAAGTCACCTGTCACCTGAAGGAAGTCAAAGCCGTCGCCGACGAACTGCGGCTCGGCTTTCTCGGCATGGGCTTTCAGCCCAAGTGGCGGCGCGACGAAATGCCGTGGATGCCGAAAGGCCGCTACAAGATCATGCGCGACTACATGCCGCGCGTCGGCGCGCTCGGCCTGGACATGATGACGCGCACCTGCACGGTACAGGTGAACCTCGACTTCGGCTCCGAAGTGGACATGGTGAAGAAGTTCCGCGTTTCGCTGGCCTTGCAACCGATCGCCACGGCCCTGTTCGCCGATTCGCCGTTCACCGAAGGCAAGCCGAACGGTTACCTGAGCTACCGCTCACACATCTGGACCGACACCGATCCGGATCGCACCGGCATGCTCGATTTCGTGTTCGAGGACGGCTTCGGCTTCGAGCGCTACGTCGATTACCTGCTCGACGTGCCGATGTATTTTTCCTATCGCGAAGGCAAATACATCGACCTTGCCGGAAAATCGTTCCGCAAGTTCCTCGCCGGCGAACTGGCGGAACTGCCGGGAGCCAAGCCGACGCTGAAGGACTGGGCCGACCACATGACCACGGCTTTTCCCGAAGTGCGCCTGAAAAAGTATCTGGAAATGCGCGGCGCCGACGGCGGACCGTGGAATCGCCTGTGCGCGCTGCCGGCGTTCTGGGTCGGTCTGCTCTACGACCAGACCAGCCTCGACGCGGCCTGGGATCTGGTCAAGGATTTCAACATGGCCGAGCGCCACGCCTTGCGCGACGGCGTGCCGAAGCATGCGTTGAAACTTCCGTTCCGCAACAGCACGGTGCGCGAACTCGCGCTCGAAGCGCTGAAGATCGCCGGCAATGGACTCGCGCGCCGCAATCGCCTCAACTCCACCGGCGCGAGCGAAGCCGTCTTCCTTGAACCCCTGATCGAGTTCGCGCAGGCCAACCAAACCGCCGCCGAACGCAAACTTGAACTTTTCAACGGCCCGTGGCAGGGCAGCGTGGATCCGGTGTTTGCGGAGTTTGCGTACTGACCGCCACGCGCTGCAGCGCGTGGCGTTGAACCACTTACGCCGTGCGGCGCTTGATGACGATCAGGCCGAACGCCAGCAAGCCGAGGCCGACGAGGAACAGGTTG
>DATIOA010000245.1:0-21381 GCA_035473575.1 Rudaea sp.
GCTTGGGAATCTTCGCCAGGACGTTCAGCAGCTCCTCGGTCATGCCGTCGGAGAAGTAATCCTCGTCGGCCTTGCCGCTCATGTTGGCGAACGGCAACACGGCAACGGAAGGCGCGGCGCTCGCGGGCACGTCGCCGGCGCGATACGACGGCTGGCCCTTGAAATACCATCCCAGTGCCAGCGCGGCGAGCGCGGCCACGGCCACATAGACGCCCAGATTCGCGCGCGTACTGCCGGATTCCGTCTTCACGCCCTCGGGCGTCACGTCGAACATCCACGCGAACAGCAGCGCGATCGGGAAGCCGAGCATCGCCACCAGAATGAAAACGCGCAGCACCCACGGCGGCGCATCGAATGCCGGAAACCCGATCGACACGGCCTGCACCGCAAGCCAGGCCACGACCAGATACGCCGCGCCGACCTTGAAGACTTTGCGGCGCTGGAGTTCGGCGAACAGGGTCACTTCTGCTCTTCCTCCGCAAGCCGGCGCAAGGGTTTCCGAATGGTGCTCGCGTAATACGTCGCAAGATTGCCGAGGTCGGTGCCGATATCGACGATGCGCAGTTGCAGCAGCGGAACCATGCGCGGGTCCTTTTTCAGGACGTCATCTGCAGCTTCGATGACTGCTGGCGAAAGCCCCGTCGCACAGGAATAGTCGAGGACACCTGCAATGCCGGAATAATCACCGACTGGCACGACATGGTCGCCGCACTTGTCCGCAAGCGCCAGTTGGACATCGTAAGGAATCGCCTTGCGGAATTCCTGGCGATATTCCGAATGCAGCCCATCCTGTGTGATCTGGTCGATCACGGGGTCCGTGTAAAGACGCATCGCCAGATCGCGCAATGCCGCGTTGTGGATCAGGTCGATCTCGCCAGTTGCAATCAGTTCGTCGTAGGTGGCGCGTCGGCGCGTGTTGCCGTTGAACTGCGTGGCACGATAGGCGGCGATCAGCAACGCCTCGCTGGGAAGCGGAGTCTTGCCCGTCAGCGCATCGGCGGCCCGTTTGGCATTGGTTTGCACCTGGTCGAAATAGCCGATGTTCATCTCATAGCCCCACGCCTCCTCGCGCAGGTCACTCCTGAGCCTTTCGGTGAACACCGCGGCTTTTTGGTTCGTCTCACGGTCTGCATTCCAGTTCGAAGCCTGCACGCCGATGAATACACCGACCACGACGACGATCAGTTCGATGGCGACGGCCGTCCAGTCCTGGCGGCGCATTTGGGCGATCACGCGACGCAACATGCGGGCGCTCCGTGGAGGATTGAGCGCACTCGCGCGAGCTTGCGTTCCCTGAGACGCAACGAAAAATCTGGCATGTGCTGGCGCCGTCGGATGTCCGGACAGGCGCAGCATAACAAATTCCTGAACGGCGTCTGCACGCGCCGCACAAACGACGAGGCCGCCCATGGGCGGCCTCGGACATGCATCGGTGATGCGAGATTACTTTTTCGCAAACAAATGCTCGACACCGGCGCGCTCCTCGCGCAGCTCCTTGTCGGTGGCGTCCATGCGTGCGCGCGAGAAGGCGTTGATTTCGAGTCCCTGCACGATGGCGAATTTTCCATTCTTGCAGGTGACCGGATATCCATAGATCACGCCCGTCGCGATGCCGTAGCTGCCGTCGGACGGAATGCCCATCGATGCCCAATCGCCGTCGTCGGTGCCGAGCGCCCACGAACGCATGTGGTCGATCGCCGCATTCGCTGCGGAAGCGGCCGACGAGGAACCGCGCGCCTTGATCACGGCCGCGCCGCGTTGCTGCACGGTCGGGATGAATTCCTTTTCGTACCAGGCCTGATCGACCAGCGACAGCGCCGGCTTGCCCTTGACCGTGGCGTGATGGATGTCCGGATACTGGGTCGAGGAATGATTGCCCCAGATGATCATCTTCGCCACGTCGGTGTTGTGCGCGCCGGTTTTTTCGGCGAGCTGGCTCATGGCGCGATTGTGGTCCAGGCGCACCATCGCGGTGAAGCAGTTTGGATCGAGGTCCGGCGCGTTCTGCTGCGCGATCAAGGAATTCGTGTTCGCCGGATTGCCAACCACCAGCACTTTGACCGTGCGTTTGGCGTGCGCATTGAGCGCCTTGCCTTGCGGGGCGAAAATCGCACCATTGGCTTCGAGCAGATCCTTGCGCTCCATGCCCGCACCGCGCGGACGCGCGCCGACCAACATGGCGTAATCGACATCCTTCGCGGCGACGTTGACGTCGTCGGTGCAGACGATGCCGGCAAGCAGCGGGAACGCGCAGTCGTTCAATTCCATCGCCACGCCATTCAACGCCGGCAGCGCGGGCGTGATTTCCAGCAGGTGCAGGATGACGGGTTGATCCTTGCCGAGCATGTCGCCGGCAGCAATGCGGAACAGCAGCGCGTAGCCGATCTGGCCGGCAGCGCCGGTGACGAGAACACGGACGGGGGATTTCATGGCGAAACTCCTTTACTTCAATTCGGCAAAAAACTCAGCGATGCGCTTGAGGCCTTCGGTCACTTCGGCCGGCTTGCACGTATAGGAGATGCGCAGCGCGCGCGGCTCGCCGAATGCCGAGCCGGGCACGCAGGCCACGCCCTTGGCGTCGAGCAGCGCAGCACAGAAATCCACGTCGTTGGCGATCGCCTTGCCGTCATGCGATTTGCCGAACGCGCAGGAAATATCCGGGAACACGTAGAACGCACCCTGCGGACGCGGGCATTTGACGCCGGGAATCGACAGCAACGCCGCCATCACCTCGTCGCGACGCACGGAAAAATCCTTGCACTTGGCGGCGGTGATGTCCTGCGGACCGGACAGAGCAGCCACGCCGGCAGCGGTGACGACTTCGGGCAGGTTCGTGATGTGGTTGGAATTGAGCGTGACCAGCGCGGTCGCGAGTTTTTCCGGCGCGGCGACGAAACCCACGCGCCAGCCCGGCATGCCGTAGGTCTTGGACAGCGAATCCATGACCGCGGTGCGATCGCGCAACTCGGGTTTCACGTGCAGAAAGTTGTGGTAACCCACGCCGTCGAACACCATGCGATTGTAGATGTCGTCGGTGATGATCCAGGTGTCCGGATGCTTCACCAGTACATCGGCCAGCGCGACGATCTCCTCGCGCGTGTAAACCATGCCGGTCGGGTTCGACGGATTGTTGAACAGGAACACCTTGGGCTTGCTCGCCAGCGCCTTGTCGAGCTGCGCCGGCGTGAGCTTGTAGTGCTGCTCCGGCGGACAGGGCAGCAAGGTGATCTTCGCATCGAGGATTTCGGCGATATCGACGTAGCTCGTCCAATATGGCGTCGGGAAAACGATCTCGTCGCCCGGATCGAGCAGCGCTTCGCACAGGTTGTAGAGCACCTGCTTGGCACCGATGCCGGTTGCGAGGTTCGCGCGCGTGAAGCCGGAGAATCCACTTTCTTTCAGGTGCGCGAGGAATGCGTCGAGCAGATCGTCGCGGCCGCGATTGGATCCGTACGCGCCGGTGTCGGTCTTGAGCGCCGCGCGCACTGCCTCGTAGACGTGTTCGCCGGGCAGGAAATTCGGCACGCCGATGGAAAAATTGACGATGCTGCGACCTTCCGCCTTCAGTTTTTTCGCCTTGTCGGCGATCACCATGATGGCGCTGGGTTTGGCGCGGCTCATGCGTTGGGCAAGCACGGGCATCGGCGTTCCTTGAAACGGCGGAGTCAACGTGAAATTTTAGCACAGCGCACACCTGAACCCTTAGGCCGGATTTGCTATGCTCGCCGCGCCGGGGAAGCTGGGGCCGGCGAAATTGGCTACCCAACTCAATGGAGGCATCATGATTCATCTGCTCTGGTCCATCATCGTTGGTTTCGTCGTCGGCCTGATCGCGCGCGCGCTGTTGCCCGGCGTTGATCACATGGGTTTCATCATGACCACCGTGGTCGGCATCGTCGGTTCCATCGTCGGCGGCTTCATCGGCACGCTGTTCAAGAAACCCGTGCCCGGCGCCATGTTTCATCCCGCCGGCTTCATCATGTCGATCATCGGCGCGATCATCCTGCTGCTCGTGCTGCGCCAGTTCCCGCAGATTCACTTCTGATCACCGCCGAACGCTGCGCGACGAAAAAGGCCGCCTGCGGGCGGCCTTTTTCGTGCGCGAAGGCCTATCCGTTCAGCCTTCCCAACGCCACTCCAGACCGAGCGTGCGTGGCGGCGCGACATTGCCGACCGCACCGGTATAGCCATTGAGCGTATCGAAACCAAAACCGGCACTCAGGAAATAGCGCTTGTTCGTCAGATTCGCGCCGTACAGCCATACCGACCAGCGCGGTGCACGATAGCCAAGCCTCGCATTCAGCACGCGGTAGCCCGGCACTTCCTGTACATGCAACACGGCTTTCTGCGCGTCGTAGGAATTGACCTCGAACGATCCCGCCCCCGCCCATTCCACGCGCGCCAGCCATGGCCCGCGCGCGAACTGCGCATGCAGATTGAAGTTGTAACGCGGCACGTTTTGCAAACGCCGCCCGTCGAGATTCACGCCCTGCGCGGGACCGATCGGATCGCTGCCGTACGTGGCGTGCACGCTGCCCGCGGTGACGCCGAGCGTGAAGCCACTTCGCGATTTCCAGTCGAACGTTGTTTCCACGCCCTGCGTCGACGCGCGTGGCGCGTTGACGACGATGCTGGCGATGTTGCCTGAGGTGATCACGAAATCCTGGTAGTCGTGGATGCGGTTGCGAAATGCCGCGAGGGAATACGCCAACGCATCGCCGACTTCACCTTTCCAGCCAGCCTCTAGCGCTGCTGTCGTCTCGCGCCGGTATTGCGTCTGCGCCGCGCTGAAGGCGTCGGTGTTGTAGCCGCCGGGTTTCCAGCCGCGCGCAATGGATGCGTAGATCATCGACGATGGCGTCAGTCGATAATCGAGCGCGAGTTTCGGCAGCGCTTGCGAGTCGGCGTGATCCAGCCGGGCTGCGTTGGGGTCGATCGCGTTGGCGCGGAAATCCACTGCGCGATCGGCGCGTTCCAGGCGCAACCCGGCGGTCAGCCCCCAGCGCTGCGCCTCGCCGAAGCGCCATGTCGATTGCCCGAATGCGGCCACGTTGTCGTCGCCAAGCCTGGCATCCGTGCGCGTGTAGGCGCCAATCGGCAATTGCCAGGGATTGCCCGGTCCCGCGTCGAACAGGCGCAGGATGTCGAAGTCGCGGTGCTTGCCGCTGACCCCGGTCAGCCACTGCCACGGCGCTTCCGCATCCGTATTCGAGTCGGCACGCAATTCGAGGTTCGTCTCGCGCACGTCGTAACTCGAATCCATCACGAACCACGGCTGCGGCGTCAAATCGTAGTCGGTGGAATTGCGCGCATCGCCATTTCGCCACGATGCCGTCGCGCGCACGTGCAAGGCGTCACCTTTCCAGGTGCCGCTCAGTGCCGCGAGCGTCGAATTGAGCTTGTTGTAGCCTTCGTGGTCGATGTCCTGATCGAACTTCCCGAGCGGCGAGCCGCCCAGATACGCCAACACCTGGTTGAACGATTCGCGATCGACCGGCAGATAGATTTCGCCGCCGTCGTCGTCGATGTGCCGGCCCAGCAGCATCGCGTCGAACTCCATGCGCTCGCTCGGCTGCCACACGAGGCGCCCACGCAGGCTGGCGCCGTCCTGGCCGTTGTAGTTGCGCCCGCCGGCGAGATTGTCGATGTACCCATCGCCACCGTCCTTCGCCGCGGCCAGGCTGCCGTATACATTTGCACTCAGCGCAGCGGATGCGCTTGCGGCGATGTCGTAACCACTGCGCGACTGCACGCTCGCATCCGCGGACACGCGCGTGGTCGCATCGGGTTTGCGCGTGACGATCTCGATCACCCCCGCTTCGCTGTTCGCGCCAAAGGCCGTGCCCTGCGGCCCCTTGTATACGGCGATGTGCGCGACGTCGAACAGGTTCTGGTCGAAGAAGTAAAAATCATCGATGGGAACGCCGTCCAGATACAACGTCACCGCCGATTCCGGCGCGCCATAGGGATTGGTGAAACCGCGCAGGCTCACCAGTGTCTGCGACGCACGACCGCCAAGTGAACCGATGCGCAGATTGGCGATCTGGTCCTGCAGTTGCGTGGTGTCGCGCAGATTCGCGTTGGCAATGGCTTCGGCGTCGAGCACGTTCACCGTTTGCGCAACGTCCGCAGGGCGAGAACCGGTCACGGTGATCGTGCCGAGCATCTTGTCTGGGCTGGCCGGATCGTCGGCGTACGCCAGCCCGGTGCCGAGCAGAACCAGCGAAAGACCACAGCACACGCGCACTCGATTCATGCACACCACGCTCGGCCAAACCTCCGGTGCAGTGTGCCGGACAAATTCGCCGCGTCAAGGCAGCAGCGGAATCATTGGGGCGTCCGTGGCCCGAAAGGGAGTGCTTGTTAATTCCCCATCGACCCGAAACCGTCGCCGAAAATGTGATCGGAAAACGTCGTCTGGTCCCCGCGCACTTGCACCCGGTAGATGGTCACGTTGTTCCATGGTCCTGCGACAGCGACGATGGGATTGCCGAACCAGATTGAGTCCGGGCGTTGTGCGGGCTGCGCCGCGGGGCCAAAGATGCGCGCGCCATCCTTCCACAGCTCGACATTGCCGTTTACCCAGCAATATTCGATGTCGTGAACTATCGTGCCCTGGCCGCCACCAATTGTGCTGTTGCCGGAACCGGTACTGACAAAAAGGTGGAACCCCGCGCTGTCCTGCCAAGAATGCGCGATACCATTGCCACCGTTGTTGCCATTCAGCGGGGTGCCTTGGGACAGCACCATTTCGCCATCGCCGGCTCCGGCATCGTTGATGGTATAGACCGCTCGCCAGCGCACTTCGAAATTTCCGGTCGGCGGAATCATGGTCGCCTGAGCGCCCGACGCAATGTAGGGAAATTGCGCGGCGTTGTCGGGCGCGCTCAGCGCGAGGTAGCCCGTGCCTACCGTAAGCGTGCCGTTGTTTGGATTCGCCTTCCAGCGCTGGAAGAACGCGCTGGCGTCGTCGAACTCCTCGCTGAATTGATCCTGGAAATTCGCCGCGCCGGTGCATTGATCCAGTGTCAGTGGTTTGCCGTTCAATGCCACGCCAAGCTTGGTGGCACTGGCGGCAACGTCCGTCGGAACAAAATTCAAGTCGTCCGGGCTGCGTCCCGGATTCGCATACGCGCCATCGACGGTTCCACTGGTCGTTGAACCGCCCGAGGTGTCGAACGCCGGCACCAGGTCGCTGGTTATCGCCAGTACACCGTCGCTCCCACTGCCTTCCCACACCTGACTGAAGCCGACTTGCAGGCTTTCCGTATAAACCGGCTTGGGCAGAATCACATCGACCCAATAGGCCTTGCCCGCCACGAAATTGCACGGGCACGCGGTCAGATCGACGACGAACTCGGCCGGTGTGGAAAACACCGGGTCGGCGGATGCCTGATACGCATTCCAGAACCGGAAGCGCGCGCTGACGTGCTGATAGACCACCGTCTTCAACGCATACGCGTAAAGGCGCACCGAGGTGATCTGCGCCTGCGGCCCGGCGTTGGCCAGCGTGAGTTGCGCGCCGGCGTAAGGCGAATACGGAAAATTCAGGTCCGGATCGGCGGGGACATAGCCGAATGCTTCAGGGTCCGTCGCTTGCGCCGAAGCAGGCCGCTCAGCCGCAGCCGAGTCCACGGCGATGAACGGCGCATCCGTGCTGAACGTGGTCTGGGCGTTTGCGCAGATGCTGGCACCCGCAAGCAGCATGGCCAGAACGGTGCGCATGGTCTTGTCTGTCGAGATCATGGCCATCCCCTTAATTGTTGCCAAAGCCGTCGTGGAAGATTTCATCCTGCCCGGTGCATTTCAGCGGCACCGAGCCGCGCTGCCACGCACTGCCGCCCGTCGGCTGATGCACGATGTAATCGACCACGTACAGATCGTGCTGATAGCTCGAGTTGCCACGCTCGGTCAGATGGTAGGAATACGGATGCGGGAAGTAGCCGCAGGTGAGCACCAGATTCTGGAACGCCTGATCGAAGCCGCCGACGGCCCCGCCGATCTGCAGGCCGTTGCCCCAGAAGCTGGTGGTCTGCGAATCCGAGTTGACGCCGAAGGTGTATTCGTACGAGGCGCCGGTGATGAACGAGACCGCGTTGGTGCCGATTTCGAAATCCAGCTCCGCGCCCACGCGCGTGGACGACTCGAAACTGCCGTACGAGCCCACGGTATTGGTCGTATCGGACGTGGAATCCCAGGAATTGGTGATGCCGGTGTTGCCGATGCGCAGGTTGTTCCAGATCGTGGTTTCGCGCACGTCGGTATAGTTGATGCAATCCTGGCCATTGACCTTGACGCCCGTCGGCTGCTGCTTGCCGTTCGTGCCGGACCACATCAGGTCGCCACGCTCCTCGATGTTCTGGTAACCGGCGGCGACCGGATTCCAGACGCGCGCGAGGAAGTAGCCGTTGCCCGCCGTGGGCTCGCACACCGCATCCGGAAAAGCCGGCGGGTCGAGGTGCGTGGCACCGAAAACTTCAATCTGCGAAACATTGATGCGCGCCGGACTCTGTCCCGGATGTTGCAGGCGGATATAACGCACCCGCAGCGGATTGAGGTTCGCATCGAGCGTATAGATGTTCCAGCGGTCGTAGATCTGGTCGTTGTTCGCGCCTTGCACAAACACGCTGACGTCGGGTCCGCTCGGCACATCCGGACCGCTGAACGGGGTCGCCGACGCGTAGATGCGGAATCCCACCAAATCGGGCATGGCGCGCAGGAACGACAAGGGCAGGATCAGGTTTCCACTCGCATCCATGTCCGCTGCAGGAAAAACACGCATCGAGGAAACGTCCTGCACTGAACCCAGGTCGATGTCCAGGTAAGGTTCCGTGGTCGTCACGCTGGAGGCGGGCGTGCTGAACAGTCCATCGGTCGCGTTTTCCAGGCCCTTGCCGCTGGAGAACGGAATCGTGCTGGTCGCGGGCCGGAACATGGCAATGCTGGCCCAGTCGCGCTGCAACGGCACCCAGGTCGCCGCGACGCTGGCGTAGTTGGACTGGTTGTTCCAGGTCTCCGCAGTCATCGCCGTGCGTTCCTGGTAGGTGATCTGGCACATGCGCAGCGAGCTGTTCGGAACCGCGCCGGTGGATTGCACGACGTTGTACGAATAGCAGTTCGCGTCGTCGCCCTCGGCCACCACCAGGCCCTCGCCGACCGACGCCGACTGGCCCTCGCTGTAGTCGTACTCGGTATCCGAGCCGTGGATGGCGCCATGCTCGGATTGCCAGTCGTGCCCGGCGGTGAATTTCAGCGAGCCAGCGACCCTGAAGTCAAAGGGCTTGTCGCCGGTCGAGTATTCCCCGGCGGTGCCAACGTACCCGGAAATGGAATTGCCGGTGAAGCTGCCGGAGCGATTTTCTGTGCCGGAGCCGGACTTCTCGTTGATGCCGAACGAGGCTGCGATGAACCCGCTGTCGAGCGAGCCGGATTGCATGGCTTCGAAGAACGGTGGCATCCAGACCAGGTTGCGCAACTGCGGCTCGCTGACGGCACGGCAGTCGCTGCCGAGCGTGGCATAGACCGAATCGCCATCGAAATCGCTGGCCAGCGCCGCCGCCGCAGTATAAGGATTCGCAGGCGGAAGGATCGTACCCGATGCCACCACCTGCTGAGCGTGCTTGCCCGAGATCGCATACGTAGTCGGGTCGATTCGCCACAGCGAACGCCAGATGGTTGCTCGACGGATTGAATTAATGTGGTCGTTATCGATTACATCATCCGTCACGGATTGCGCCAGCGTCATGATTTCGGCGAAACCGTCGCGATTCATGTCGCCGATCGCAATATGCGGTGCGGAGCCAGTCGTGAAATCGTTCTGGATGTTTTCAAAAAAGTGGCCGACGGGCGGAGTCACCGACTTGTCAGCCGTCACTGCCGAATACACCGGCGTCGTGGTCATCTGGTAGGTGTAGCTCGCAGCGGTGCCGCCGGTACTGGCTTGACCATTGATCGTCACAGTTTTGCTGTAGGTGCTGGTCTTGCCGGCGCTATCCATCACGGTCAGCTTCACCGTGTAGTTGCCGGTCGCGTTGTAAGCGTGCGAGGGATTGGTGGCGACCGAATTGGAACCATCGCCGAAATCCCAGCTCACGTCCTGCACGTCGCCCGTGGAAGTATTGGTGAAATCCGCCGGAAACGGCCCAAACGCCGCATGCACGGTGAACTGATAGCCGGCGTTGAGGCGCACCGAGGCCTTGTACACATCCGTTTCGAGTTGCCCGCCATTGACCACCCGCACGAGTGCGACGGATTCCTTTTCCTGCCCGTCCACCGCGCCGATGGCGGCGTCGAAGTCGCTCGTCGTGGCCTCCGGCGCTGGCAATCCGTTGAAACTATTGTGCACGCCGAGTACCTGGCTGGAATCGAAGTCGCGACCAGAGCCGCTACTGGACAATGACACACCGCTGATATCCCCACCCGGCGCGGATTGCGTGGCCGCGAAGTGCAACAACCGCTGCGCCAGGAAAGGTCCGCCTTGCTGTGTTTGCAATCCTGAAAAACTGTAAAGACTTGCAATTGCATTCAGCGTCACGTGCACGACCAACTCGGCGGAAGCCGAATCGACAATGTCGCCACCACTCGCAACAATCTTGTACGGTTCACCCAACAGTGTCATCACCTGGGTGCAACTGTTTGGTGACTGACATGTTGGATAGGTAAAGCCCACTCTCGCACTATCGAACGCATCATCGGCGAAGGAACTGATGTCGCTCGTGAATTCCTTGCTACCGATAGCGGTGTCACCGCCGGCAACATTGATCGGCAATCCGCTGTTCACCGAAACAGTTGCGCTTTGATCGTTGTATTCGAGCAGGTCGTAATACAGATTCGAGTTGTTGGCGCTGACCACGGCGATCTGATCGCGGCCGTCGAGAAGGAAATCCCCGCGCGCAAGCCCCACGGTCGGCGCAAAGAAATTGCCCGTGCTGTGCCATTCACCGGACTGCGTGTTGTCGGCATTGGCGATACCGCCGTCCGGGGCGCCGGTCAGGATCACCAGGTGCAATCGGCCATCGCTGGCGCCGCCGCTCCACAGCACCGCCAACTGCTGGGTGCGGGTGCGGGAACCAGCGAAATCGCCCGCAATCATGTGCACCTGGCTGAAATCGATGGGTCCGGCGTTCCATTGCCAATCGCGCAGTAGTTGATAACCCGGTGCGAACCCATCGGTGCGTTCGTACACACTGATATACAAAGTATTCAAATACTTGAAGGCAACCGCCACTTCATCCCGGCCATCGCCGTTCAGATCGACATTGATCGCATCGAGCGGCACTACCGGCAGAGGCGTGTCGTATACCTTTGTGAGCGGGCCCATTTCGCCGGCAAATGGAAGCCGGTACTCGCCGAATCCGCTGGTTGCACCACCACCGAACAGACTGATGAACTCATCGTCCTGCACCATGCGATCGCCTTTGCCGAAGGGCGTGGTGTTGCAGTCGATCGGGTCGGCATGGGCCAGACCAAAGGCAACGCAGAGGCCAACGCATGCCAACGCGGCTGACAAACGCTTCATGGAATTACCCCTATCCCGAAGTGGACAAGGGCACACTAGCAAACGGTCAACACCCCGCGCATCGCTCAAATGAGTGATTTTTGCTAGCACCGGGCGCGGGAGCGGAACTGCTCATTTGCTCAGAATCCGCAGATTCCGAAGTCGTTGGCGAAAACACTGTCGGTGTTTTCCGGAGTGATGAACTTGCCGACCGCGGCGACGTCCGCGTTGCCCGGCGTTGTCGAATCCAACGTCACCGTCGCCACCACCCGTGCGGTGGCCGTGTCGATCTGCGATGCGGTGCCATCCCCGCGATTGGCGACATAGGCGTATCTGCCATCGTGGGTGAGCGCGATGCCGACAGGCCCCGATCCAACCGGAATGGTTCCGGCAACGCTGCCGCTGACCACATCAATCACCGCAACCGAAGCGCTGTTCTGGTTACTGACGTAGACGCAACGTCCCGCCGGATCGATGGCCACGGCCGTCGGCGCGTCGCCGACGTTGATCGAATCTGCGGTCGGCGACGGCGTGCCGCTGACATCCACCGCAATCACCGACACGACGCCCGGTCCGTTGCTGCCGCTGTTTCCCACATAAACCTTGCTGCCATCGGGGCTCACTGCCAGGCCGACGGGATTGGCGCCAACGTCGATGGTTGCGATGACCGTGTTGTAGGTGCCTGCATCGGCCGGATTGGTGTCGATCACCGATACCGAATTGCCGTCATGATTGGCGACATACACGCGATTGCCGTCGGGGCTGACTGCAACGCCATTGGGGTTTGGGTTGGTACCCGCGATCGGAATCGTCGCGACGACCGTGTTGTAGGCCGCGTCGGCAGGATTCGTGTCCAATACCGACACCGTGTTGTACCCCCCGAAATTGGTGGCATAGGCAAGCGTGCCAGCGGGATTGAACGCGATTCCCAACGTGGCGGGAACGCCGGAAATGGTTGACGTCGTGTTCGTCGCCGTGTCGATCACGGTGATGTCGCCGGCGAAGTAGCTCGGCACATAGGCGCGCGTGCCATCCGGCGTCACGGCTGTGGCATACGCGAACCCGCCGCCCGCCGGGAGGCTGCGCACCACGGTATTCGTCGCGATGTCGAGCACGTATACGGTGCCGGAATATGTGGAAAAGTACGCGAACGGCGCGGCCTGGGCGCTTGCCGCGGTCATCGCCAGGGCAGCGGCAAGACAATGGATGGTGTTGATGCGAACGTGCATGGCGGGTCTCCTGCGACGGGTTGGCGTGACGCTATCCCATCCGCACGGTTCCGCGCATCGCTCAAATGAGTGATTTTGCAGATTCGTCGAATCACTCAAATGAGCGATTGTCAGGCCTGCCCGACTGTGGCAACTTGCCGCGATGAACGAATGTTTTCTGCTGGTGGACGACGAACCGGCGTTGCTTGATCGTCTGCGCCGCATACTAAGCGAACACTATCGGGACACCGCGCTGGAGTGCGCGGAGACCATCGCGCAAGCCAAGGCGCTGTGCGCGAACGAGCGATTCACCATGGCTCTGGTCGATCTGGGCCTGCCCGACGGCAGCGGTGCGGATCTCGTGCAGTGGTTACGCGAGCGCGACGAGGCCATGCCGATCCTCGTTATTTCGGCGTGGAGCACGGAGGAGAAAATCGTCGATGCGCTGCGCGCCGGCGCCAGCGGCTACATCCTCAAGGAACGCGACGACGCCGAAATCGCAATGTTGATCGGCACCGCGCTCAAGGGCGGCGCGCCGATCGATCCGTTCATTGCGCGACGCATCCTCGCGCTCAGTGGCGGATTCGGCGGTTCACTGCGGCCCTCGTCCGTAATCAGCGCGGAAGCTGGCGAGTTGGGCAAGGCGTTTTCCGAGCGCGAGACCGAAATCCTCGAACTCGTGGCCGAGGGCCTGAGCAACATTGAGATCGCCGAGAAGATCAATCTGTCGCGCTGGACCGTGGCCACGCACGTGAAGAACATCTACGCCAAGCTCGCCGTGCACACGCGCACGGCCGCGGTGCAGGCGGCGAGAGGGCGCGGATTGCTGCGCTGACACGCTACACTTCGCGCAGCGATCGGGGAGTCTGCGTGAATCTGAAAATACTGCTCATCGTGATTGGCTTGCTGCTGCCGCCATGCGTGGCATTCGCGCAATCCAGCGAGCCATCCTGGCCCGGCCGCGTCAAAGCGGTACGCTCGGATTGGAACGCGCCATCGCCGCCGGATATCGGCTGGGTCGAGGTCACGCTGCCCGACGATTGGAGCCGGCGCTGGCCGGGCTTCGACGGCGTGGTCTGGTACCGGCTGACATGGGACGAACCTGCGGCACCTGCGGATCGCGGCGTGCTCATCGACTACTTCAACATGGCCGGCGAGATCGAGGTCAACGACATCGTGCTGGCACGCGACGCGAGCCTCGTGGAACCACTGACCCGAAGCTGGAACACGCCACGCTTCTTCCGGCTTTCGTCGCCGCTGCTGCACGCCGGCCACAACGCTCTGCTCATCCGCGTGTCCGGCGTGGCCGCCTACCAGCCGGGCCTGGGTCGCGTTTCGCTCGGCGATCCGGCGCGGATGCACGCGCTATACGAACGCGTATTGTTCCAGCACCGGGACGCGCAGATCATCGCCTATGCCATCATCGCCACGCTCGGTGGCTTCTTTCTTGCGCTGTGGCTGTTCCGGCGCAAGGAAACGGCCTACGGCTGGTTCGCGGCGATGCAGCTGGCATGGCTGGCGGTGAGCTGGAACCAGTTTGCGACGTCGATCTGGCCATTCCCGAACACGGACCTGTTTGAAGCGGCGAATACCGCCGCCCTGCTCGGCTATTGCCTGTTCTACACCTTGTTCGTGCTGCGCATCTGCGAGCGTAGCTGGCCACGGCGCGAGGCGGCCCTGTGGCTGGCTGCCGCGGCCGGTTCGCTGTGGCTGCTGCTCGTCCCGCACGCGGACATCGGCACCGCGCGCGCGGCGCTGACCACGCTGGCCGCCATCTACATCTTCGTGCCGAACGGCATCCTGCTCTATTCCGGCATCCGCAGTGTGCGGCCGGACCTGCGCATCCTGGGAATCGTCGGCATTCTCAACATGGCGGCCGGCGTGCATGACACGCTGGTCTTCACCGGCATGCTCGGCGGCAACAATTACTATGCGTCGCTGTCGGCCGTGGTCACGGCGGTCGGCGGCGCGCTGGTACTGGCCTGGAGTTTCGCGCGCAACCTGCACCGCATCGAGGGCTTCAATCTCGAACTTCAGCAAAACATAGAGGATGCGCGCACCGAGTTGGGCGGCAGCCTGTTGCGCCAGCATGAATTGGAGCTGGTGCAGGCGCGCCTCGGCGAGCGCATGAACCTCGCCCACGATTTGCACGACGGCCTTGGCGGCATGCTGATCGGCAATATCGCCGCGCTTGAACGCGCGCCGGAAAGCGTGCCGTCGCAGAAGATGCTCGATGCCATGCGCCAGTTGCGCGACGACCTGCGCCTGATCATCGACGCCGCGTCGAGCCAGCACTATGGCGAGTATTCGCTCAAGGAACTGCTGGGCCCGCTGCGCCACCGCATGTCGCAACTGTTCGAAACCCACGACATTGCCATCCGCTGGCGCGTGGAAAATCTCGAAGATGTGTTGCTGACTTCAACGCAAAGCATGGACCTGCTGCGCATCCTGCAGGAAGCCCTGACCAATGTCGTCAAGCACAGCGGCGCGACCCGGGTCGAAGTGGATCTCGTCAATGATGCGAGCGGCCTGCGCCTGATCGTGAGCGACAACGGTCGCGGCCTGCCGGATCAGGACAACGCCATCCCCGGCACCGGCATGCGCAGCATGCGTGCGCGCGCGCAGCGCCTGGATGCGGAATTGCGCGTGCACTCGAACGACGGCTCGACGATCGTCAGCCTGTTCCGGCCCTGGCCGGAAGCGGATCAGCTCTTGCTGTCCAGCGTCTGATTCCAGCGCTCGATGCGCGCGTGTAGCTTCTCGAACAGTGGTTTGTGGTCGCCGCGGATCGTGACCGAGCCGATCTTCTCGCCGGCACGCACGGCGTCGACCACGGCCTGATCCTCCGGCCCGACGACGCGTCCGAACACGGTGTGCTTGCCGTCCAGCCACGGCGTGGCCACGTGCGTGATGAAGAACTGGCTGCCGTTGGTGCCGGGTCCGGCATTGGCCATCGACAACACGCCCGGACGGTCATGTTTCAACGCCGGCACGATCTCATCTTCGAAACGGTAGCCCGGACCGCCGGTACCGGAACCTTGCGGGCAGCCGCCCTGGATCATGAAATCCGGGATCACGCGATGGAAGGTCAGCCCGTCGTAGTACTTGCGCAACGCGAGGTTGACGAAATTCGCCACCGTCAGCGGTGCCTGCTCGGCAAACAACTGCAGGTGGATGGTGCCGCGGCCGGTGACGATGTGGGCTTGCAGGTCTTGGTTCATTTCGGATTCTTCCGTGGGGACTAGCGCCGGATTCTAACCGAAGTTGCGGCGCGCCAAACCCGATTCCGGTATACTTGTCGGCTTCCCTCAAGCCTTATTCCGCCACCCGCCGGCGGGCCCTCGCCATGTCCATAGCAAACCTGCGCAATATCGCCATCGTCGCCCACGTCGACCACGGCAAGACCACCCTCGTCGACTGCCTGCTCAAGCAATCCGGCACGTTCAGCGAGCGCACCGTGTTGGCCGAGCGCGTGATGGATTCCAACGACCAGGAAAAGGAACGCGGCATCACCATCCTGGCCAAGAACACGGCGATCACCTGGCAGGGCAACCGCATCAACATCGTCGACACGCCCGGACACGCCGACTTCGGCGGCGAGGTCGAGCGCGTGTTGTCGATGGTCGATACCGTGCTCCTGCTGGTCGACGCAATGGACGGCCCGATGCCGCAAACGCGCTTCGTCACGCAGAAGGCGTTCCAGATGGGCTTCAAGCCCATCGTCGTGATCAACAAGGTCGACCGCCCGGGTGCGCGTCCGGAATGGGTGCTCGATCAAACCTTCGATCTGTTCGACCGCCTCGGCGCGAGCAACGAGCAGCTCGACTTCCCGGTCGTGTACGCCTCGGCGCTGAACGGCTACGCGAGCCTGGACTCGACCGTGCGCGAAGGCGACATGACGCCGCTGTACGAGGCCATCATGAAGCACGTCTCGGCGCCGAAAGTCGATCCGGACGGCCCGTTCCAGATGCGCATCTCGCAGCTCGACTACAACTCCTACGTCGGCCTGATCGGCATCGGCCGCATCCAGCGCGGCAAGGTGCGCACGAACATGCCGGTCGCGGTGATCGACAAGGAAGGCAAGAAGCGCAACGGCAAGGTTTTGCAGGTGCTTGGCTTCATGGGCCTGGAGCGCCGCGAAGTGGCGGAAGCCGAGGCCGGCGACATCGTCGCGATCAGCGGCGTCGAGGGCCTGGGCATTTCCGACACGCTCTGCGCGCCCGATGCACCGGAGCAGTTGCCGGTGATGACGGTGGATGAGCCAACGATCAGCATGACGTTCTGCGTGAACAACTCGCCGTTCGCCGGCAACAAGGATTTTTCCGGCGGCAAGTTCCTGACCAGCCGCCAGGTGCGCGACCGCCTGATGCGCGAAACGCTGCACAACGTCGCGCTGAAAGTCGAGGAAACCGACGACGCCGACAAGTTCAAGGTGTCCGGTCGCGGTGAACTGCATCTTTCCGTCTTGATCGAGACCATGCGCCGTGAAGGCTACGAGCTCGCCGTCTCGCGCCCCGAAGTCATCATCAAGGAAATCGACGGCGTGAAGCAGGAGCCCTACGAGCAGCTCGTCGTCGACATGGAAGAACAGTTCCAGGGCGGCGTCATGGAGAAGCTCGGATCGCGCAAGGGCCAGCTCAAGAACATGGAGCCCGACGGCCGCGGCCGAGTGCGCCTGGAGTACATGATTCCCGCGCGCGGCCTGATCGGCTTCCAGACCGAATTCCGCACGCTCACGGCCGGCACCGGCTTGCTGTTCCACGTCTTCGACCACTACGGCCCGCTCGCCGAAGGTGCGATTGCCCGTCGTCCGAACGGCGTGATGATTTCCAACGGTCAGGGTCAGGCGCCGGCTTACGCGCTGGTCGCCATGCAGGAACGCGGTCGCCTGCTCATCGACGAGGGTGCACAGATCTACGAAGGCCAGCTCGTCGGCATCCACGCCAAGGACAACGACCTCACCGTCAACGCGCTGCGCGCCAAGCAGCTCACCAACATCCGCGCCGCCGGCAAGGACGACAACGTGCAGCTCACACCAGCGATCCGCATGTCGCTGGAGCAGGCGCTGGAGTTCATCGAGGACGACGAACTCGTCGAAGTCACGCCGAAATCGATCCGCCTGCGCAAGAAGCACCTGACCGAGAACGATCGCAAACGCGCGTCGCGGCAGGCGGCGTAGA
The DNA here is from genome assembly GCA_035473575.1 of Rudaea sp. Lineage (GTDB taxonomy): Bacteria > Pseudomonadota > Gammaproteobacteria > Xanthomonadales > Rhodanobacteraceae > Rudaea. Next base: position 17,886 of record DATIOA010000245.1, read on the forward strand.
AAACGCGACGCAATTTGCGCGATGCAAATGCGAAGCGATACGCGCTTTCACGCCTCCTCAACACCTCGCGACGTAGACTGGTCCACGAACCGGGGATAGTGCGTCCACACCGTGTGGCACGCGTCGTTCAATGGTCTGGGGAGACATTCATGTCGAACGCATTTCGTCGTGCGCGGGCGCAGCTCGCGTTGGGGGTGGTGCTTGCGGTTACGGCACCGGTTTGGGCAGATACCACGACCGATGTGGCGCAGAACGCCGGTGCGACCCCGGCCGGCATGTCGGTCATTCAAGCGCCGGTATCGGGCTTTGTTTCCCTGGGTTACCGCAGCATCCATTTCACCGACTATGTGGGCGGTTTCAACCTGCCATTCCATATCACAGCGGACAACGACACCTTCTTTGTTTCCAACATCGGTACGAATACGGTGTTGCTGTACCAGATCACGGCGCCGGGTCTCGTCTATCTGCGAACCTTCGGATCGGGCGCCGGCGCCGGAGCCGGGCAGTTCAATGGACCGGAGCAGGTGGCGGTGGTTGGCAACGATGTATACGTGGCCGATTTTTCCAACAACCGGATCCAACGCTTCAACAAAAGTACCGGGGCCTACGTTTCCCAGTTCGGAACGCCTGGCACCGGCGCCGGCCAGCTCAGCAGTCCGTCGGGCCTGGTCTACAACCCGGCGAACGGGTTTCTTTACGTGAGCGAAACCGGCAACGACCGCATTTCCGTATTCAGCACGGTCGGTACCTACCAGTTCCAGTTCGCGTCGCCCGGCAGCGGCAATGGCCAGCTCAATAATCCTTACGTGTTGGCTATCGACAGCAACAACAATATCTATGCCGCCGACATGAACAACAATCGGATAGTGAAATTCGATCCGGCCGGTGCCTACATCCGCAATATCGCCAACGGCGTTTTGTCCCCCGCCGGTCTTGCCGTCGACAAGGCCGATCTCAACTGGGTCACCTCCAGCGGCAGCAACGATTCCTACAGCTACGATGCGCGCGGCAATTACGTCAGCTACTACTACGGCGCCGCGCCGCCGACCTGGGCGCAGGGCTATTTCCAGAGCGCGCGCAGCCTCGCGGTAACTTCCCCACTGCCGTTCGCGCCCTACAACGGCACGCCAGCCGTGGTCGTGGCCGACCTCGGTTCGAACAACGTGCAGGTATTTTCGCGCTCTCTGCAAGCCACTGCACATCCCGTCATCGCACCCATCGCCGGGCTTTCGGGTTTCATCGGCGGCGTGGCCTTCGACAGCGCGCAGAACGTCTACCTCACTGCGTTCAGCTCGAACGCTGTCTACAAATTCGACAAGTTCGGCAACTTCCTGCTGCAATGGGGCAGTGCCGGCAGCGGCAACGGCCAGTTCAGCGGTGCCTACGGCATCTGCGTGGACGACGCCGGCAACGTCTATGTCGCCGACTCCAACAACGACCGCATCCAGAAGTTCGACTCAAGCGGTAGCTATTTGCTGCAGTGGGGCACGACCGGCAGCGGCAACGGCCAGTTCAACAGCCCCGGCGGCATCGCTACTGACGGCACGTGGATCTATGTCAGCGACGAAAGCAACAACCGTGTCCAGAAATTCAGCCTGACCGGCGGCTACGTCCGGCAATGGGGAACAAACGGTTCGGGCAACGGGCAATTCCAGAACCCGGCCGGCATCGCCGTCGACCGAAATCGTCAACAGGTGTACGTGGCAGAGTACGGCAACAGCCGCGTCCAGCAATTCAGCGTGTTCGGCGATTTCATCAAGGTGTTCGCCGATTCGACCTCCGGCTCCGGCACACTGACCAATCCCGTGGGACTCGCCACCGACCAGCACGGCAACATCTACGTTGCCGATCGCGGCAACAATCGCGTGGTGCAATACAACGACAACGGCACTTACCTCAGCAACTTCGCGCAGGCCTCGGCGAATGCCATTGGCACCGACATGCGCAATGGACAGATTTACGTCGGCGCTTCCAGTGGTGGCACGGTCAGCCGTTATGGCGCGGTGGTGGGCAAGTCCGATGGTTTCGGCGTGTATCGTCCGGCTACGCAAACCTTTCTGCTGCGCAACACCCCCACACCCGGCGCGCCGAACATCACCGCCACCGTGGCTTCCGCACAGGCCACCGACATTCCCGTGACGGGCGACTGGAACGGCGACGGCATCGATACACCCGGGCTGTATCGCCCCGGCACCTCGACGTTCTACCTGTGGGATCGCTGGTCGAACCTGAGCATCGCCAATGCGGAATACGTCGTGATCTATGGCGTGAACGGCGACCGCCCCGTCGTTGGCGATTGGGACGGTGACGGCAAGGACAGCCTCGGCACCTTTCGTCCTTCGACCAACACGTTCTTTTTGCGTAATGCGCTCACCGCTGGTGCGGCCGACTACATGATCGGTTACGGCGCTGCCGGCGACAGGCCGCTGGGCGGCGACTGGAACCAGGACGGCGAATCCACGATCGGCTTGTATCGCGCCAGCGACGGCAAGTTCCACATCAGCAATCGCAATGTCAGTGGCGCGGTGGCGGATGACGGCGCTTATGCGCTCGGCGCCGCGGGCGATTTGCCCATCGTCGGCGACTGGACGCACAGCGGCTACAGCGCACTCGGCATGTACCGTCCGGCAACGGGAAATTTCACGCTGAAGTACAACCTCGACAGCACACCCGCCGACGCGACGATCTCGTTCGACGGCGACCGGGTTTTCACCCACGGGTTCGAAGTCGCGACGAGCGCGGAATTTCCGCTGGCTGGCTCTTGGGGAAGTGCGCCGGAATGACGTGCGGCCGGCGGGCTGTCGCCTAGCCGCGCACGCGCTCGACCAGGGCATCGGCGAAGGATTCCGTCGTGCCGCTGCCGCCGAGGTCGGGCGTCGTTCGATCCTTCGCGGCGAGCGTGGCGCGGATCGCGGCGCGCAGGCGCTGCGCCTGCTCGACCATGTTCAGGTGATCGAGCATCTGGCAGGCAGCGAGCAGCAGCGCGCAGGGATTGGCAATACCGCGGCCGGCGATGTCCGGCGCCGAACCATGCACCGCCTCGAAAATCGCCGCGTCCGTGCCGATGTTCGCGCCGGGCGCAAGGCCCAATCCGCCAACGAGTCCGGCGCACAAATCCGAAATGATGTCGCCGAACAGGTTGGTGGTGACGATCACGTCGAACTGTTCGGGCTTCATCACCAGCTGCATGCAGGTGTTGTCCACGATCATCTCGTTGAACGCGATTTGCGGATACTCCTTCGCGATGTCGCGCGCGACGTCGAGGAACAAACCTGATGCGGTCTTGATGATGTTGGCCTTGTGCACGGCGGTGACTTTCTTGCGGCCGATGCGCTGGGCAAGGTCGAACGCGTAACGCACGATGCGGGTCGCGCCGCGGCGCGTGTTGCGCACCATCGAAATCGCGGTTTCGCCGTCGGCCGAAAGGCTTTGGCCCTCGGACAGATACGCGCCTTCGGTATTTTCACGCACGGTGATGATGTCGATGTTCTCGTAG
>DATIOA010000246.1:0-3912 GCA_035473575.1 Rudaea sp.
CGCCGCGACCCGCGCAACGCATCGACCGAGAACGTGGCGATCTCGGCGCCTGCCTCACGTCGCGGTTGCCCGGCATCCGGGCCGAACGCATGCGCGCAGATCACCTCGTAAGTGGCCGGCAACGAGCCATCGTCGCGATAGCCTTCGTAGGCGCTCAACATGCGTCGAAAGCGCGATTTGCCGGTGAGTCCGCGTGAGCGCTGTGTGTCGGCATTCGTCGCGCCGATCGCTTTGAGTTCGCGCATCAGGTCGGCGGCGACGGTGTAGCGCAGGGTGAAATGCTCGGTGTCGAGCACGGGATCGCGAAAGCCCGCCGCGATCAACGCGTCGCCGATCTGGCCGATGTGCGCGAATGCGCTGACGTGCGGCGTGGAATCCGCTGCCGCCCAGGCGGCGCGCAACTCGTGCAAGGTATCCGGCCCGAACGTGGAAAACGCGAGATAGCCTCCGGGCCGCAGCACGCGCCGGAACTCGGCGAACAGCGCCGGCAGGTCGTCGATCCACTGGATGCACAGGTTGCAGAACAGCACATCGATGCTGGCTTCGGGCAAGGGCAGCGCGCGCGCGTCCGCACACACCCGCCCGAGCGGACGGCGCCAGCCGGGGCGCACCTGGCGCAGCATCGGCAGGGCAAGGTCAAGCGCGATGACTTGCGCGGAGCGGAAGCGCTTGCGCAGCAGCGCGCTGCCGTGGCCGGGGCCGCAGCCGACGTCGAGCACGCGCGCCGCCTTGCCGGAATAATATTCCAGCCGTTCGATCAGACGCGCTTCGATCTTGCGCTGCAGGGCCGCGTTGCGCGTGTAGGTTTTCGCGGCGCGGCCAAAGGCGCGGCGGATCTGGCGGGGATCGAACGGACTCATGCGGCAAGGCTTCCGGCAAACGTGGCGATGGCATCCGCGACTTCCGCGGCGTGCGAAACGAAGGGAGCATGGCCCGAAGAAATTTCAATGTAGTGTCCCTGCGGGTTTTGCCGCGACGCCCAGCGCATGGCAGCGGCGGGGACGAGGCGGTCGCGACGACCGGCGATCCACAGGTTGGGAACGGCGAGTTCGCGGATGCGCGCACGCAGATCGGCGGTTTCCAGTATCTGCATGCCGCACTCCAGAGCCGTGATCGCAGGTTCGCCACGCACGAAGACTTGTGTTTTCAAGTCGCGCAGTTCCGCCTGGGCGTCTTCCGAGCCGATCGCTTCCAGGGCGAGAAAACGTTCGATGGTGGCGTGGTAATCGCGGCGCAATCCCGACTCGAATTGCGCGAACACGTCCAGCGCCACGCCATGCGGCCAATCCGGCGCGGCGACGAAGCGTGGCGACGTGGCGATCTGCACGATGCCGCGCACCCGGTCGGGTCGCATCAGCGCCGCGTGCAGGGACACGAGTCCGCCGAACGACCAGCCGATCCAGAGGGCGCGCGGCAGCGTGTCGAGAAGATCTTTCGCGCAGGATTCCGGATCGAGTTTGCTGTCGTCATCGCGGCTGAAACCATGGCCCGGAAGATCGACCACATGCAGGCGAAAACGTTCGCGCAGCAGACGCGTGAGCGGCGCGAACACGCCGCCGTGCATGGCCCAGCCATGGATCAGGACAAGATCCGGACCGTCGCCCGAGATTTCGATGTGCATGTCAGTGCCGCTCCGCCGCGAGCGCACTGGCAAGCGCATCGAGCAGGCGTTCGATGTCGGCCTGCGCATGCGCGGCGGACAGGCTCACACGCAGGCGCGCGCCGTTGGCCGGCACGCTGGGCGGGCGGATCGCCGGCACGTAAAAGCCCGCGTCTTCCAAACGTTGCGCGGCGGCGAGTGCGGTTGCGCTGTCGCCAACGACCACCGCTTGAATCGGCGTGCGCGATGCCAGCAGCGCGATCCCACGCGCGGCGGCGCCACCACGAAACTGCGCGACGTGGCGATGCAGGCGTGCGCGGCGTTCGCCGTCGTCGCGTGCGATGTCCACGGCCGCGCTGGCTGCTGCGGCGAGCGCCGGCGGCATGGCCGTGGTGTAGACGTAACTGCGCGCGAATTGGACGAGTCCGTCGATCAACGCCGCGCTGCCGGCGACGAAAGCGCCGAAAACACCGAGCGCCTTGCCCAACGTGGCCATCAGCATCGGCGCGTCGCCCTGCGCGAGAACGGCTTCGCTCAGGCTGCCCGCGCCGTCGGCGCCGAGCACACCGATGCCATGCGCATCGTCGACCATCAGCAGTGCGCCTTCGTTTTTGCACAGCGCCGACAAACCCGCGAGTGGCGCGACGTCGCCGTCCATGCTGAACACGGCATCGGTGGCAAGCATCGCGGCACAGGTCGGGCGAGAGCGAAGCTGACGGCCCGCGCTGTCCACATCGGCATGCCGGTAGCGCGCCAGATCGCAACCGGCCAGCCGCGCCGCGTCGATCAGGCTGGCGTGATTGAGCTTGTCCTGCACGCAGATGTCGCCGGCGCCGAGCAGCGCGGCGATCGCGCCGTGATTGGCCATGGTGCCGGTCGAAAACAGCAGGGCGCGTTCGCGGCCGGTCCAGCGCGCGAGTTTTTCCTCGAGCGCGGCGTGTTCGTCGCGATGGCCGCCGAGCAGATGCGCCGCGCCCGCGCCCACGCCCCAGCGCTTCGCCGCGCGCGTCAGCGCTTCGCGCAGGGCCGGATGCTGCGCAAGACCGAGGTAGTCGTTGCTGGCGAAGTCGATCAGTGCGTGGCCAGCGACCACGATGCGCGGTCCGTCTACGGATTCGACCGCGCGCAGGCGGCGCAGCAAACCGCCGCGGACACGTTGCGCCTGCGCGGCGGCAAGGCGCGCAAGTGGGTCGGGACGCGTCATGTGAACTCAGGCGGCGATGTCGGCGTGCACGGTGCCGGGTTCAAGTTCGACTTCCATCGGCACGAGGCCGAGCCGCGCGAACAGCGCCTGGTCGTGCTCGGTATCCGGGTTGCCGGTGGTCAGCAGTTTCTCGCCGTAGAAAATCGAATTCGCGCCGGCGAAGAAGCACAGCGCCTGCAACTCGTCGCTCATTTCGGCACGGCCCGCGGACAGGCGCACCATCGATGCGGGCATGAGGATTCGTGCGACCGCAATCATGCGCACGAATTCGAACGGATCGAGCAATGCGGTGCCGGCCAGCGGCGTACCCTCGACCTGCACGAGGCGATTGATCGGAACCGATTGTGGATGCTCGCGCAGGTTCGCCAGTGTTTGCAGAAGGCCGGCACGCTGCGCGCGCGTCTCGCCCATGCCGACGATGCCGCCGCAGCAGGTTTTCAGGCCCGCGTTGCGCACGCAGTCGAGGGTATCGAGGCGGTCGGCGAACTCGCGCGTATGGATGATTTCGCCGTAGAACTCCGGCGCGGTGTCGAGGTTGTGGTTGTAGTAATCCAGGCCCGCCGCCTTGAAGCGATCTGCTTGCGACTGCGAGAGCATGCCGAGCGTCGCACAGGTTTCCATGCCCAGCGCCTTCACCTCGCGGATCATCGTTGCGACTTTTGCCACGTCGCGATCCTTGGGCGAGCGCCAGGCCGCGCCCATGCAAAAGCGCGTCGCGCCGGCGGCCTTGGCCAGTTTCGCCTTGGCCAGCACGGCGTCCAGCGACATCAATTTTTCCGCCTCGACGCCGGTGTGGTAGCGCGCGGCCTGCGGGCAATACGCGCAGTCCTCGGGGCAGCCGCCGGTCTTGATCGAGAGCAGGGTGGAAACCTGCACCGCGTTCGGATCGTGGTGTGCGGCATGTGCCGTATGCGCGCTGGCGAGCAGGTCGTTGAACGGCAGCGCCAGCAGCGCGGAGACTTCTTCCCGGGTCCAGTCGTGGCGGATCATGGCAGACTCACGCAATCGTAGACCTGAAAGTTTGGGGAGCGGCCGTTTGTCTGTCAACTCGATCAAGCAAATTCTGGTTGACGGACTGCGCCGCCTGCAATTCGCCGTGCTGCCGCCG
>DATIOA010000247.1:0-4245 GCA_035473575.1 Rudaea sp.
GGGCGATGTCCTGGGCCTCTAGACGATGGGGACGCGGGAAAACCGTCCCAGGACTACGGATGAAAAGTGGTGGAGCTAATCGGGATCGAACCGATGACCTCCACAATGCCATTGTGGCGCTCTCCCAGCTGAGCTATAGCCCCACTGTTTCATCCGCGGGAAAGGCGCGGAAGGATATAGGCAGAGCGCGGTTACGTCAACCGAAAACGTTTATTCCACGGCCAGCAAGGCCGCCACGATCGGCGCTACGTGAGCCGTTGCGGCTTCCAGGTTGGCGAAGATTTCCGGCAGGCTGATCGAGACCTCGCCGCCGCAGCCGGCAGCCCAGTTGGCGACCAGCGCGAGGCAGGCGTAGTCGACGCCCAGCTCGCGCGCGAGCGCGGCCTCGGGCATGCCGGTCATGCCGACCAGATCGCAGCCGTCGCGGCGCATGCGCGCGATCTCGGCCCGGGTTTCCAGGCGCGGTCCCTGCGTGGCGCCGTAACAGCCGCCGTCGACCATCGCGATATCGGCGCGTTTGGCCGCGGCGATCAAGCCAGTGCGCAACGCCGCGCTGTACGGTTCGGTGAAATCGACGTGCTCGACCTTGGCGCCTTCCATGTCGCAGAAGCTGTCGAGCCGTCCATGTGTGTAGTCGATGATCTGGTCCGGCACGGCAAGCACGCGCGGACCCATTTTTTCCGTGATGCCGCCGACCGCATTGATGCCGACCATGCGGCGTGCGCCCACATGATGCAGCGCCCAGACGTTGGCGCGGTAGTTCACGCGATGCGGCGCCAGCGTGTGCGCCTCGCCATGGCGTGCGAGAAAGGCCACGCGCATGCCGGCGAGCGTACCCAATACGATCTCGCCCGACGGCGCACCGAACGGCGTGGCGACGGATTGGCGGCGGATGTCTTCCAACCCGGGAAACGCGTACAGGCCGGTGCCGCCGATGATGGCGAGGTCGAGCCTCATGTCATTCCTTCAACGCATAGATTGCCGGCAAGTTTCTGCCTTGCTCGTGGAAATCCATGCCGAATCCGAACACGTAGCGGTCCGGCACTTCCACGCCGCAGAAATCGGCGCGGATGCCGGGTGCGGTGCGGTCGTGGCGCTTGCGGCACAACACCGCGATCAGGACGCGGCGCGCGCCCTCGCCAATACACCAGTCGCGCACCGCGCGCATGGTATAGCCTTCGTCGAGGATATCGTCGGCGAGCAGCACTGTGCGTCCGTGCAACGGCACAGCGGGTTTGCGCAGCCAATGCAGTTCGCCGCCATGGGTTTCGCCGCGATAACGCGTGGCGTGGACGTAGTCGAATTCAAGGTCGGTGGCAACAGCCAGCGCGAGCGCGCCGGAGAAAATCAGGCCGCCGTGCATCACGCTCAGGTACAGCGGCACCTCGCCCGCCAGGGCAACATCGATGTCGCGCCCCATGCGCGCAATGGACGCTTCGAGTTTGGCGCGGTCGTGGAGCAATTCCGCGCCTTTCAGCGCTTCGGCAAGTGCGGGACGATTCATGCGGGTATGGCTTCCAATGCGGTCAGGCGCGCGGCGAAACGCGCGCGTTGGGGGTTGTCGTCGAGGCTTTGCCAGGTTGGCGCCAGCGTGGCGCGCAGCGCTTCGATGGCGGCGAGGTCGCGCGGCGCCGCGTCGTGACAGGCGGCGAGCGCTTCGGGCACGACCTCAGGTTTACACACCAGCACGATGTCGCAACCGGCGTCGCGATGCGCGGCGATGCGCGCGCCGATGCCGCCGGCGCTTTCTGCGGCAGCCATGCTGATGTCGTCGCTGAACACGACGCCGCCAAACCCGAGTTCGCCGCGCAGGATTTCGCGGATCCAGACCGGCGAATAACCGGCCGGCAGCGCATCCACGGCCGGGTACGTCACGTGCCCCATCATCGCCGCCTCGGCGCCGACCGCGATCGCGTCGGCAAAGGGAATCATGTCCGCGCCGCGGATTTCGTCGAGGCTGCGCCGGTCGATGGCTCGCTCCAGGTGCGTGTCCTCGCGCACCGAACCGTGGCCGGGAAAATGCTTGATCGTGGCCGCCATGCCGGCCAGACGCATGTTGCGCACGTATTCAAGGCCGAGTTCCGACACCACTTCCGGATCGGCATGGAAGGCGCGCTCGCCGACAACGACGTTGCGCAGGCCCAAGTCCAGAACCGGCGCGAAGCTCAGGTCGATGTCGATTGCGCGCATTTCGCTGGCCATCAGCCAGGCATGCTCGCCGGCCAGTTCCAGCGCCAGCCGCGGGTCGCGCGCGTAAACCTCGCCGATGCGCGCGAGCGCGGGCAAGCGCGTGAATCCCTCGTGGAAACGCTGCACCGGGCCGCCTTCCTGATCCACGCACACCAGCAGCGGTTCCGCACGCGCCGCGCGGATGTCGGCGATCAATTCCGTCACCTGCTCGCGCGAAGCGAAATTGCGCTTGAACAGGATCACGCCGCTCACTTGCGGCGCGCGAATCCAGTCGCGTTCCGGCGGCGAGAGTTGCTTGTCCTTGATTCCGATGACCAGCATTGAATTCTATTTCCGATCGAATACGGCGATGGATTCTACATGGGCGGTATGAGGAAACATGTCCATTGCGCCGGCACTGGTCAAGACGAATCCGTGGCGATCGACGAGCGTCCCCGCATCGCGCGCCAGCGAACCGGGATGACACGACACGTAGACGATGCGCCGCGCGGATTTTTTCGGCAGGTATTCCAGCACCGCTTCCGCGCCACTGCGCGGCGGATCGAGCAGGAGCAGATCGTGATCGGCCTTGGCCCACGGCGCATCGCGCTGATCGGCGGCGAGGTCGGCGGCGAAGAATTGCGCATTCGCGATGCCGTTGCGTTCGGCGTTTTCGCCGGCGCGGCGTACCAGGCCCGCCTCGCCTTCCACGCCGGTGACCTGGCCCGCACGGCGTGCCAGCGGCAACGTAAAGTTTCCAAGGCCGCAGAACAAGTCCAGCACACGGTCGGTCGGCTGCGGATCGAGCAGGCCGAGCGCGTGATCGATCATCGCCCGATTCATGCCGGCATTGACCTGCACGAAATCCAGCGGCTTGAATTCCAGCTCAAGATCGTATTTCGGAAGGCGAAACGACAACTGCGCATGCTCTGGCCAAAGCGGCGCCACGCTGTCGATGCCTCCGGATTGGAGAAAAATTCCCAGTGCATGCGTCTTCCCAAACTCGATCAGCAGGGTTCGATCGCGCTCGGACAAGGGCTGCAGATGGCGAAACACGAGCACGGCGAGATCGTCGCCGATCGCGACTTCAATTTGCGGGATGTCGCGTTTGCCGTCCAGCGTTTCGATCAGCGCGGCGATATCGGCGATGCGCTCGCCAACGACCGGCAACAGGGTTTCGCAGCGCACGATGTCGGCGACGTAACGGCCATTGGTTTCGCGAAAGCCGACCAGCACCCGGCCTTTTTTGTCGACGAACTTGACGCTCAGGCGCGCCTTGCGCCGATAGCCCCACGGCGAATCCACAAGCGGCGGCAGGATGGATTTTGGCGCGACCCTGCCGATGCGCTCAAGGTTTTCCAGCAGAGTGCGCTGCTTGGCGGCGATTTGTGCCTCGGGTTTCAGGTGTTGCAAAACGCAACCGCCGCAAACGCCGAAGTGCGCGCAGCGCGGAGCCACGCGATCCGGCGAGGCCTGCAATACTTCTTCGACCACGGCCTCGTCGTAATGCCGGTGCTTGCCGTCAAAGCGCGCGCGCACGCGCTCGCCGGCCAGCGCGCCGGCCACGAACACGGCCTTGCCGTTGACGTGCGCGACACCGCGACCATCATGGGAAAGGTCGGTGATGTCGGTTTCGAATACGATCATGCGCGGCATCCAAAAGGGTCGCCATGATACCAGCGCATTGACGCCGCTTCGCCCAATCCGCATCCTGCGGGCATGTCGACAACGAATTCCAAGCCGCGCGTCCTGATCGTCGACGACGATCCGGTTTCGCTGCGTTTTCTCCAAGCGGCGGTGGCGCAATCCGGCTGCGCCGTTGCGACGGCGGACAGTGCAACGACGGCAGTGGCTTTGACTGGCATTTTCGACCTTCTGCTGATCGACCGGCGCTTGCCGGATATTGGCGGTGTCGAATTGCTGCACGCGTTGCGCGAGCGCGGCGTCACCGCGCCGGCAATCGCCACCAGCGCGGAAATCGATACGGCGACCGCAATCCAACTGCGCGCCGCCGGGTTCGTGGATGTGCTGGAGAAGCCGGCATCGGTTCAACGAATCGCCGAAACCGTGCGGCGG
>DATIOA010000248.1:0-3258 GCA_035473575.1 Rudaea sp.
ACCCGTGGCCGAGACCAGCACTTCGCCGAGCGTTAGCAACACATAGGGCGCGATCTGCCACGCCAGCGACACCGCGTCGCCGCCATCGATGGCGAGTTGCAACACGCCGGCGATGATCCACGCCAGCCCTGCGAACGCGATACCAGCGCCCATGCGCCGCAGCGAGGTGACGGCTACGCCCCAGCGCCGCAGCGCGGGGAACAGGACGAGGTTGTTGAACGGGATCAGCGCCATCACGAGCAGCGGATTGAGCGCCTGCATTTGCGCCGGTGCCTTGACCAGCCAGCCCGGCCACCACCATGCGTCGGGCATCGTCATCGCGCCGCCCTGCAGCACCCAGGTCGAGGCCTTCTGGTCGAACAACGACCAGAATGGCGTGACCAGCGCGAACACGATGAGGATGCGCAACACCGCACGCACGCCCTCCACGGCCTCGGCCGGATGTGTCGCACGGGCGCGTTCGAGTTGCAGCGACGCGCCTGCGCCACCGAAACCGAACAGCAGGCCAAGCGCGATCAGCACGGCGATCACGAAGTCCCCGCGCACCAGCCACGCGAGAGAAACCGCGGCGAGCGCGACGCCGACCGCGAACACGACGGTGCCGCGGCGATCCGGCCCCGGTGCGAACAGCGCCGTGCGTACCACGCGCAGGAACGAATGCGGATCCGGCGGCGCGGGCGGCACATGCACATACTGGCGTCGCCCCGCCCAGAAAATGATCGTCGCGACGAACATCAACGCGCCCGGAATGCCGAACGCGACAGCCGGACCGTACGCGCGCAGGAAAATCGGCATCAGCAGCGAGGCGAAGAACGAGCCGAGGTTGATGATCCAGTAGAACGCGTCGTAGACGATCTTGGCCAGGTGCTTGTTCGTGCCGTCGAACTGGTCGCCGACGAAGGACGACACCAATGGCTTGATGCCGCCGGAGCCGAGCGCGATCAGGAACATGCCGGTGTAGAAACCGGGTCGATCGTCCACGAACAGCGCCAGGCACACGTAACCGGCGCAATACACCAGCGACAGCCACAGCGTCGTGTTGTACTTGCCGAAGAAGCGGTCGGACAGCCAGCCGCCGAGCAGCGGAAAGAAATACACGCCGATGACGAAGGTGTGAAAGACGTCCTTCGCCGCGCCCGCGCGCATGGATTCCGGCAAGTAGGCCAGCAACACGCTGCCGACCAGGAACGGCACCAGGATGTTGCGCATGCCGTAGAAGCCAAAGCGCTCGCAACCCTCGTTGCCGATGATGTAAGCGATCTGCCGCGGCAGCTTTCCGCCCGCGTCGGTAGTGTTGGTCATCGTGCCGCGCCCCATGATCCCAGAGCGGCAAAGGTAGCCGTTGCGGCGCGATGACGCCAGCGTCGCAGCCAGCCGATATTGCGTCTGCCGAGGGTCCTGCCGAAAACCGTCAGATCGTGAGCGACCGATCCCGCAGTCAGCCCTTCACCGCGGCGAGCCGCACTTCGGCGGCCTCGACCATTGCCTTGTAACGCGGATCGTCGCGCAGGAATTCGAAGTCTGGATCGCTCTTGGCGTAGGGCAGGAATGATTCCGTGATTTTCTCGTACACGGAACGCAGCATTTCCAGTGCGCCTTCCTTGTCCTTGAGATATACGCTCAACGCGCACGCGAAGTTGTAGCGCATGTTGCGGTTGTCGGGGTCGAGCAGCATCGCGCGTTCCATGCGCATCTTGGCGCGTTCAGCCTCTCCGAGCGCGGCAAGCGCGTATGCACTGTAAGCGGTTACACCAAAATTGTTGGGATCGTGGGTTAGGATGGATTCCGCGCGTTCCAGCGCCAGTTGTGCGGCCCGGCGCGCACCCGCGGCATCACCGATCGCGGTATAACAGCTCATCAGCATGGATGCAGAATTGATATCGAGATCCATCAGCTTGACCGCTTTTTCGTAGCGGCGTATCGACTCATCATATTGCTGAAGCTGGTAGTGCAGCCGCCCGGCCGAGCGGTTCACCTCGTAGGAATCGCCATTGAGCTGCAGCGCCTTGGCAACCTCGGCTGCCGCCGCATCGGCGTCGCCGTCACTCAGCATCAGTTGCGCCTTCACAGCGTGTGCCTCCGCGAGATCGGGATTCAATGCGAGCGCATGTTCTGCTGCCGCCATGCCCTCTCCCGATCGGCCGCCCCGAGTAAAATTCAACCTTTCGTAGCCGACCGCCATGAGCGCCCAAGCCTCGGCATAGCGCGGATCGATCTCTGTCGCGCGAACGCACAGACGGATGATCGCGTCCGCCGCGCGATTGTCGGATTCCTGCCCTGTCACATAGGTCTGTCGTGCCATGAGATAGAAATTGTGCGCCTCGGCGTTATCCGTGCCGCGCCGCTCGATGGCTTTCTTCTCGTCGGGCAGCAGACGCAGTTTCAGCGCCTTGACGATCGCTTCGGAAATCTCGTCCTGCAGCGCAAAGATGTCGCTGGAGTCGCGATCATAGCGCTCGGCCCAAACGTGGCCGTTATTTTCGGCATCCACCAACTGAGCGCTGATGCGTACCCGACCGCCGGCCTTGCGTACGCTGCCCTCCAGCACATGGCTGACCTTAAGCTCGCGCGCGACCTTGGGCACATCCACGTTCTTGCCCTTGTACATGAAGGCGCTGTTGCGCGCGATGATCCGCAGCGCCGAAACCTTGCTCAGGTCGGTGATGATGTCTTCGGTGATGCCGTCGCTGAAATACTCCTGCTCGGGATCACCGCTCATGTTGGTAAACGGCAGCACACAGATGGAAAAGCGCCTGGATTCTGCCGCTGGCGCGGCCGCAGATGCAGCGCCCGCCTTTGCAGACGGGGCTGTCTGAGTGCGCGCGATCATAGCCCCCAGCGCGTTCAGGCATTCCTGTACGCATGGCGTGGCAGCATCCTCGTGCCAGTCATCGAGATCGGTGGTGTGAATCGCGCGCACATCGATCGGCAGCCGCGCCTGATCGAAGCGTACCGGCACCAGGATCCCGCGTTCAGCGGCATCGCGCGCTTCGCCGCGTACCCAGCGCGATGCGACGGAAGTCGGCGTCCAAACCACCAGCACGGATTTGGCGGCTTGAAGCTCGCCGTCGATTTCATCGTCGAATTCCTTGCCCGGCGCGATCTCCGGGTCCCACCAGACCGACCAGCCTTTGGCCTCGATCGCGGCGACCAGCGGCGCGACGCGCGGCTTGTCCGCGCGGGCATAGGAAATGAAGACGTCAGCCATGGTTGGCAGCCGACTGTTCGGACGCTTTGGCAAGCCGCGCCTCGGCGGCC
>DATIOA010000249.1:0-2811 GCA_035473575.1 Rudaea sp.
GCGACGCAGATCACGAACGGCGTCGGGCTCACGTGCAGGACGTGCGCTATGGAAATTGCGATCGGCACCATCAGCACCACCGACGGGTTGTGTCCCATCATTTCGGTGAGCACGGCGGTGAGCAGGTAGACCATGAGCAGCACGGCCAGCGGTCCGTGTTGACCAACGAGTTGCATGCCGCCGGCAACGATCTGCGCAGCCAGGCCGGTTTTGTCCAGCGCGATGCCGAGCGGCAGAATCGCGCCGAGCAGGACGATGACTTTCCAGTCCATCGCCTCATACACGTCTTCGAAGGAAAAGCAGCCGGTCAGCGCCATCGCCACGCAGCCGACCAGGGCGCTGATGACGATGGGCAGGATGCCCATTCCGGCGACGACGACGACCGCCGCGAGGATGCCGATCGCGAGTGGCGCCTTGCGTCGCGAGGCGTGCGTATCGCCGCGTTCGCTGAGCACGACCAGTCCGGATTCGCGGCGCAACTGGCGCAGTGCCGTCTCGTCGACCAGCAACAGCAGGATGTCGCCGACTTCCATGCGGGTGAACTTCAACTGCTCGCGCAGGATGCGGCTGCGTCGCTGCACCGCGAGCACGGCTGCGTTGTAGGTCCAGCGGAAATCGATGCCCTCTACCGTGTCGCCGATCACGCGCGCGCCGGGCGCGACCAGCGCCTCGATCAGCACGCGGCGTCCAGTCCCCGCGGCGGCGGGCAGGTCGAGTACGGGCGCGATTTCCAGCTTCAGCTTCTGCTTGAATTCCTCCAGGCGCTGCCAGTCGCCGCGCGCGAGCAGCACGTCGCCTTCGCGCAATTCCTGTTCGCGCGGCGCCCACAGGTGCTCGTCGCCACGCAACAGCTCGAGCACATACACGCCGAAACGCTCGCCGAGCTTGGCCGCGGCGACCGATTCGCCGATCAGCGGCGAATCGGCGAGCACGCGCAGCTCGGTCACGAACTTGCCGAGCTCCAGGTTTTCGGAATGATCGGTGTCGATGTGGCGCGGCAGCAGCCAGCGTCCGATCAGCATCAGGTACACGATGCCGGCGACGGCCAGCAGCGCGCCGAGCTTGGTGAAATCGAACACGCCGAACTCGGGCATGCCGTGCTGCACGGCCAGGCTGTTCGTCAACAGGTTCGATGAGGTGCCCAACAACGTGCACACGCCGCCCATCTGCGCCGCGTAGGACATCGGGATCAGCACGCGCGCCGGCGATGTCTTTGCACGCGCGCAGACGCTCAGCGTCACCGGCAAGAACGTCGCGACCAGCGCGGTGTTCTTCACGAACGCACCGAGGAAGCAGACGATGACGAGGATCGAAAGCGTCAGCAGCCACGGCCGCTGGATGCGCGACAGCGTGCGAATCAGCGGATCCAGCGCGCCGGTGCCGACGAGCCCCGCGTTCAGCGCGAACATCGCCGCGACGACGATGGTGGCCTCGTTGCTGAAGCCGGACAGGCCTTCCGCCGGCGTGAGGATTCCCGACACCAGCAAGGCGGCGAGCACGAGCAGGCCGACCACGTCGTAGCGCAGCTTCTCGCTGACAAACAGTGCCATCGCGCCGATCACGATGGCGGCGACGGCCCAGGCTTGCAGGCTCATGCGGCTTGCTCCGCAGCTTCGGCGCGCGCGATGCGCACGCGCAAATCGAACCAGGCCGCCTGCCCGGTCACGGGGTCGGCGTTCGCGTAGCGGTAGCCGTCGGCACGCGGCGGCAGCAGGTCGTCGATCGCGTGGTTGAGCAGGAATCCCTTTGTATACTCCGGCGCGTTCGCGTCCAGTTTCCACGCGCCGCGCTGCTTGCCGATCGCGTTCCAGGTCCACACCACGCCCGGCGCGGTGCCCTCGTGGAACTTCGCCTGCGCGCGGATGCGGCCGTGCGCGGATTCGACGTCAACCCAGTCGCCGTCGGCGATGCCGCGCACTTGCGCGGTATGCGGATGCAGATACAGGAAATTGCGCGCCGCGATCTGGCGCAGCCACGCGTTCTGCGAGCCCCAGGCGTGATACATGAACATGGGCCGCTGGGTGATGGCGGAGACGGGAAACGCGGCGTCGTCCGGTGCAGCCGCGTACCAAAACGGCAGCGGATCGAAGAATTCTTCCACGCGCGCGCGTTCGGCATCCGGCGGCTGCACCGTGCCGTGGCCCTGCGCGGCGAGGCGGAATTTCTGCAGGCGTTCGGAATAGATTTCCAGCACGATCGATTCGGTCGAGGCGACGAAGCCGAGCGACTTGGCCCAGCCGAGGTAATCGCGATTGGCCATCTTGTAATAGCGGCCGGCGTCGGGAATCTTCGCTTCCCAATGGCAGTCGTGCGACTTGTACCTGTCGAGTTGGTCCGGATTTGGCTCGCCGATTCCCTGTTTGTCGCCAGACTGACCGCGCCAGCCCGCGAGCAGACCCACGCCCGGCGCGCGTTCGTGCTCGACCATGTACTGCGCATAGCCGCGCGGATATTTCGTCGCGCCGTTTGCATCGACCAGGCCCGGCAGTTTCAGGCGCGCGCCGAGATCGAGCAGCACGTCCTGGAACGGCCGCACGTCTCGATCCGGAACGCATACGGGCTGGCGGATCGCATCCGCCGCGCCATCGGCATCCGAGATCGGCCGGTCCAGCAGCGAGATGCAGTCGTGACGTTCAAGGTAGGTCGTGTCCGGCAGCACGAGATCGGCATAATTCACCGTTTCCGACCAGTACGCATCGGCATAGATGAAGTGCGGAATCTTGTAGGCGCCGTCCGCGTCCTTGTCGCAGAGCATGCGCTGCGTGTCGCGCGTGTTCATCGCCGAGTTCCAGCCCATGTTCGCCATGAACA
>DATIOA010000250.1:0-30499 GCA_035473575.1 Rudaea sp.
GGTCGCCGGGCAGGACAGCTTCCTGGGACTGGGCACTTTCGTCAAAGGTTGCGAGCAGATTGGCTCGGAGAAAGGCTGCCGCCGCCGGCTCATCGGCGCGCGCTACCGCGTGCTGATGCAGTTCGGCGACCAGATCGGCGATTTCGTGGATGTGCTCGCGAATACGCACGCCGGCCGCGCTGCCGCCGTCGAGCCTTACGCCGACTGGTTCGGCGAACGCTGGTTCGTGCTGCCCAATCCGACCTACGGTTCGTGGGAGCCGGCGCTGTTCAACAACGATTGGAACTTGCCCCGCGCCAGGCGCGATGCCGCCAAGCGCGGCGCCCTGCGCACCGATTGAACGCGCGCTGACCGACAATGTCGGCGCGCTTGCCTTGTGCCTGCGCGCTCACTACAGTCGCCCTCCCGCACCATGCATTGGGGATTTGTCATGTCCAGGTTCGTCCGTTTCGCCCTCGTCGCCGCGCTCGCGGCCGCCGGTTTCGGTTGCAACCAGCAACAGAACGCTTCCAGCCCGGCGACGCCCGCTGCGGTCGCGGTTCCGGCCACGCCCGATGCCGCCATTGCCGTCTCGATCAAGGCGTTGCGCGACAGCAACATCGCCGCGTTGGTCGACAACGCGCTGCCGGCTGCCGAAGCGGTCAAGCTCAAGGCCGACTGGAACAAGGACATGAATTCCGAGCCAATCTCGGACGAGGACCGCAAGGAATTCGCCGAGAAGATGGCAACGCTTACCGCGCCGGATGCCGAAGCGAAAATGTACGCGCAGATCCAGCCCAAGCTGGCCGAGTTCGACAAACAATCCGCGCAGCAGATGCCGATGATGATCGCGATGGGCCAGGGTTTCGCCAAGAGCGCGATCGCGCAGAACAAGGACCTGTCCGACGCACAGAAAAAACAGGCCGAAGACTTGCTCGACGCCACCGCGCAATGGGCGCAGACGACCAAGTTCACGGATCCCGCCCTGGTCAAGGCGGCAATCGCCGAGATCTGCAAGACGGCGCGTGCGGTGAACCTGAAGACCGCCGACGAGGCGCGTGCGCTCAGCTATGAGCAGGCCATGCAGAAGGCCGGCATCGTGCTCGGCGGCGTCAAGGCAGTGCTCGCCGTGTACGGGTTGAACATCGACAAGACGCTGGATTCGGTGAAGCTCGAACAGGGTGTCGCCAACGGCGACGCGGCCACGGTCAAGGTCACGTACACCGCGTTCGACAAACCGTTCACCACCGAAGCGGAAATGGTCAAGGTCGACGGCCGCTGGTACGGCAAGCACGCCATCGAACAGTGGCAAAAGCATCAGGCGGAGATCGCCGTGGCCGGGAAAGCGGCGGCGCCGGCCGAGCCGACGCCGGCCGAAGCCGGCAAGTAATCCACTTTTCCGACGATTTGCATTGGGCCCGCCGCGAGCGGGCCCAATGCTTTCTGAACAACCGCGTCCCGTACAATGGCCGGATGGATGCTCCCGCGCCGACCACGTCCGCCGTCGAGACGCCGCGCGCCGCTTGGTGGCTGCGCGCGCTTGGTCGCGTGGTCGAACCGTGGCTTTCGATCCGGCGCGAACCCGAGGACGTGCGCGCCCAGATCGACGCCGCCAAACCCGTCATCTACGTCACTGAACGTTACGGCCTTTCCGACACGCTGATCCTGGAACAGGCCTGCCGCGAAGCCGGCCTGCCCGAGCCGCTGCAGCCCTTGCAGCTCGGGCCGTTGCGCCGGCCGCGCTCGATGTTCGCGCTGGCCCGGCGCGAAGGCTGGCTATACCGCCGCCGGCCGCGCACGCATTCGCAGACGCTGGCGCAACTGCTCGAAATCCTGCGCACGCATCCGGACCTGGATGTGCAACTCGTGCCGGTATCGATCTTCGTCGGCCGCGCGCCGGATCGCCAGAGCGGCTGGTTCCGCGTGCTGTTTTCCGAGAACTGGGTCGTGGTCGGCCGTTTTCGGCGCCTGCTCGCGTTGCTGCTCAACGGGCGAACCACCATCGTCCAGTTCGCGCCGCCCGTGCAGGTGCGCGAAACGCTGGATGCCGAACGCGAAGTTCCCGCCGAACGCACGCTGCGCAAGATTTCGCGCGTGCTGCGCGCGCATTTCCGGCGCGTGCGCGCACAGGTCATCGGCCCGGACCTGTCGCACCGGCGCATCGTCGTGGATGCCTTGCTCAACACCGAGCCGGTGCGCGCGGCGATCGAAGCGGCGGCGAACAAGGACGGCGTGTCCATCGACCAGGCGCGCCAGCGTGCGCGCGATGCGGCCTGGGAAATCGCCGCCGACTACTCGCATACGGTGGTGCGTTCGGTTTCGTTCCTGCTGACGAGCTTCTGGAACAAGCTTTACGACGGCATCGCCGTGCATCATTTCGACAAGGCGCGCGCCGCCGCGGTCGGCCACGAAGTCGTGTACGTGCCCTGCCATCGCAGCCATGCGGACTACCTGCTGCTGTCGTACCAGCTGTATCAATCCGGACTCGTCGTGCCGCACATCGCCGCGGGCGTGAACCTGAACCTGCCCGTGCTGGGTTCCCTGCTGCGCCGCGGCGGCGCGTTCTTCATGCGCCGCAGCTTCAAGGGCAACGCGCTGTATTCGGTCGTGTTCAAGGAATACATGGCCCAGCTCATCGACCGGGGCGCGCCGATGGAATACTTCATCGAGGGCGCGCGCTCGCGCAGCGGGCGCACGCTGGCACCACGCTTCGGCCTGCTGTCGATGACCGTGCGCGCGGTCTTGCGCGCGCCGCGCCGGCCGGTGCTGTTCCAGCCGGTGTATATCGGCTACGAAAAGCTGATGGAGGGCAAGTCCTACATCGGCGAACTGTCGGGCAAACCCAAGGAAAAGGAATCCTGGTGGAACCTGATCCGCGGCGTGCGCGGCGTGCTGCGCCAGCATTACGGCCACGTCGCGCTGAACTTCGGCGAACCCATCGAACTCACGCCGCTGCTCGACGCGGCAAGCCCCGATTGGCGCGGCTTCAGCGGCGACGCGGATGCCAAGCCCGACTGGCTGAACGGCCTGCTCGACCAGGTTGGCGAAAAGATCCTCGTCAACATCAACCGCGCCGCCGACGTCAATCCGGTCAATCTGCTCGCGCTCGCGATCCTGTCCACGCCCAAGCATGCGATGGCCGAGGCGGACCTGCTCGACCAACTCGAATTGGTAAAGGGCCTGCTCACCGCGATGCCGTATTCGGATCGCGTCACCGTGACACCGCTGGCACCCGCAGACATCGTCGCCTACGGCGAGCGCATGGGCTGGATCGGCCGCATCAAGCATCCGCTCGGCGACGTGCTGACCTGCGATGGGCAGAACGCGGTATTGCTTTCGTATTTCCGCAACAACGTGCTGCACCTGATCGCGGCGGCAGCCTGGGTGGCCTGCTGCTTCCTCAACAACCGACGCGTCGCGCGCGAGACCATCCTGCGCCTGGGCCGCATGATCTATCCATTCATCCAGGCCGAACTGTTCCTGCCCTGGGACGAAGACGTCTTCGCCGAGCGCATGGGTGCGATCATCGAATACTTCGTCGGCCGCGGCCTGCTCGCGCACGTGGACGAGGGCCGCATCCTTGCGCGCGAACCGGGCCAGAGCGACAGCGCCTTCCAGTTGCGCACGATTGCGCACAGCATGTTGCAGGCGTTCGAGCGCTACTACATCGCGATCGCCGCGCTGGTGCGCAACGGCCCGAACACGCTGACCGGAGCGGAACTGGAAAACCTGTGCACGCTCACGGCGCAGCGACTGTCGCTGCTGCACGAGTTGAACGCACCGGAGTTCTTCGACAAATCCCTGTTTCGCGGCTTCATTCAGAAATTGCGCGAACGCCGCGTGATCTGGCCGAATGCGAATGGGCGCCTGGAATTCGACGCCGCGCTGGAAGACATCGTGCGCGACGCGAAGGTGATCCTGTCGCGCGAAATCCGCCACGGCATCCTCAAGCTCACGCCCGAGCGGCGCGATGCGCTGGCTGCTCCGGAAAAACGCGAGCCGGAAAAGCCGAATTCGGATTAGGCGTCCAAATCCGGGATGAGCTTGCTCTCGAGCCTGGCGATCGCGTCCTTGAGCAGCAATTTGCGCTTTTTCAGACGCCTGAGCTGCAATTCGTCGCAATGCGCATCGTCCGCCAGGCGGGCGATGGCCGCATCCAGGTCGCGGTGCTCGATGCGCAGTTCGACCAGTTGCCGGGCGATGTCCGCCGATTCCTCGCTCATGGACGCAGTTTAGAGGCTGGGACGCGCTCCCGCGAGCGCGCTGACGGAAACTTAACGACCTGCCGCAGCACTGGCCCGCCTGGGTATGCTCACGTATAGTGACAAGTTCCTTTGTGGGTAGTATCCATGTTCGATTTCATCCTCAATTTTCTCATCCACGGCCTCACGCAGGCGTCGTGGCTGGCCAAGCTCGTGTATTTCCTCATCGTCACCCAGTTGACGATCTTCGCGGTGACCTTGTACCTGCATCGCAGCCAGGCGCATCGCGGTGTGGATTTCCATCCGGTGCTGGCGCATTTCTTCCGTTTCTGGTCGTGGTTGTCGACCGGCATGGTGACGAAGGAATGGGTGGCCGTGCATCGCAAGCACCACGCCAAGTGCGAGACCGAGGAAGACCCGCACAGCCCCAAGGTGTTCGGCATCAACACCGTGTTGTTGCAGGGCGTGGATTTGTACCGGGTGGCCGCGGGCAAGCCCGACGACATCGACAAGTACGGACGCGGTACGCCGGACGACTGGCTCGAGCGCCACTTCTATGGCGGACATCCGTATCTGGGCCCGACCTTGATGTTCATCATCAACATCGCCCTGTTCGGCGTCTGGGGCGTGGCGATTTCGGCGCTGCAGATGATCTGGATTCCGTTCTGGGCCGCCGGCGTCGTCAACGGTCTCGGCCACTGGTGGGGCTACCGCAATTTCGAAACCGCCGACATGGCGACCAACCTCACGCCGTGGGGATTCTTCATCGGTGGCGAGGAACTGCACAACAACCATCACGCGTTCCCGAGTTCGTCCAAGTTCGCGCTGCGCCGCTTCGAGTTCGACATCGGTTGGGCGTTGATCCGCGGCTTCGAAATCGTCGGGCTGGCCAAGGTGCTGCGGGTGGCGCCGTCGCTGGACGTGCGCGCGAACGTGCCCTTGCCCGACACCGAAACGATCAAGGCCCTGCTCAGCCACCGTTTCCAGGTGATGACGGATTATTTCAAGGGCGTTATCGCGCCGACCCTGCGCGAGGAGGCGGCGCACGCCGGCGCCAAGATGAAGGCGCTGCCACGCGCCCTGCGTCGCGCGCTTGCCAACGGCGGGCGCTGGCTCGACAGCGCCGCGCAGGCGCGCATGAGCGATGCGATCAAGCAACGTCCGCTGCTGGCCAAGGTCTGCGAGTTCCGTGCGCGGCTGGCCGCCGTGCTCGAGCGTGGCAATGGCAGCGGCGAGGCGATGCTGGCGAACCTGCAGGAATGGTGTCGCGAAGCCGAAGCGAGCGGCATCCGCACCCTGCAGGATTTCGCGGCGCGGCTGCGCGGTTATGCGCTCGTTCCGGTACGCGCCTGACAAGATCTGCTGCGCTTCGCAGCTCGCGCGTCGCACCAAACAAAAAGCCCGCCATTGGCGGGCTTTTTGTTTAAGCGGCAAGCGAAAAATTACTTGATCTTCGCTTCCTTGTAGATCACGTGCTTGCGCACGACCGGATCGTACTTCTTCATTTCGATCTTGTCGGTCGTGGTCTTCTTGTTCTTGTCCGTCGTGTAGAAATGGCCAGTGTCGGCCGAGGACACGAGGCGAATCTTGTCGCGCTTGGATGCCATGATCGTTCTCCTTAGACCTTCTGACCGCGACCACGCAGTTCGGCGAGGACGGTTTCGATGCCGTTCTTGTCGATCGTGCGCAGGGCCTGGGTGGAAACGCGCAGTTTCACCCAGCGCTTTTCGCTCGGCACCCAGAAGCGGCGTTCGTGCAGGTTCGGCAGCCAGCGGCGCCGGGTTTTATTGTTGGCATGCGACACATTGTTGCCGGACTGTGCGCGCTTGCCGGTGACTTGGCAGACTTTGGCCATCGGAATCTTCCTCTTCTTGGTGCGGGCGCCGCCCTTGGCCAGGGCGGAATCGGCCCCGGCGGACGCCGGGAATCGCCGCGGATGCCGCAGCGAGCCGCGTATTAGAGCAGAATCAGGCGCTTACCGCAAATTGGCTGGCTGGATGAGCCGCACGCCGGGTAATTTCAGGACATAGTCCGCACCCATCAGCTGGGACGGAGTGAAATAGCCTCCGGTCGGAGGGCTGGTTCGGCCCAGCAGGTGCTCGGCGATGCCGAGCGAAGCGGTCACGGTCAGCTCGTAGCCGTTCGGCGTTTCCAGTTCCAGCCCGACCTGGTTGCCGGCGACATTGCGCACCTCGCCCCAGACGTGGCAGCCGCTGTCGCGACGGCGTTGCTCGCTCGGGCCGGGCGTTGCGGCCAGCGCACGCCGCTTCATGAAGTTCTGCACAGGGCGCAGCGCGAGCAACGGCTGGATGTGCCGCATCCAGCGCAGGCGGCTGATCGTCTTGGGCGGCACCGCCATGTAGGTTTCGATATTCGGGATTCCGGTCGAGACGAACGCGGTGTAGACGTCGCCCCAGGGGATCGTCATGGCGGTGCGCGGCTTGCCGTCGCGCAGGAATTCGCGCGTCTTCCACGCCAGCGGCACGGGCCGAACCTCGCCCGCGATGCGCGCGCGGCCGCCCTGCGCCAAGCCTTCGATACTGGTCGCCACTGTGCCGGGACTGGGTCCGCCGCCGGCCTCGAAGGCGAGGACGAGGGAGTTGGCATCCGGCAGCCGCCGTTTGAGCAGCGCGGCCAGGCAGTCGGTCGGGACCACGTCGAATCCGGAACCGGGCAGCACCACGGTGCCCTGGTGCTGCGCGCGTGCATGCACGCGATGGCACATCTCGAACACGGCGATCTCGCCGGTGATGTCGAGGTAATGCACGTTCGCGTTCAAGCAGGCGTCGAGCATCGGCGCCGCCGTTTTCGAGAACGGTCCGGCGCAATGCAGCACCACGTTCACGCCATCGAGGTTGCGCGCGATCTCGACCGGATTGGAAAGCTCGAACACGCGCCGCAGCAGGCCCAACTCCTTCGCCAGTGCGTCGACCTCGTCGCGGTCGCGCCCGGCGAGCAACGGCTTGAGTCCGCGCCGCGCGGCTTCGCGCGCGATCAGGCGTCCGGTGTAGCCGTTCGCGCCGTAGATCAGCAGTCGGTTCATGATTTGTTCCCGGCCTTGCCCGCCATGGCCACGAGCTTGCGAAAGAACAGCTCAGGCGCGAAGCGCTTGATGCGCCAGCGTCCGCGTTCGCCCTTGGTCGGCAGGATCAGGAACGCGCCGCGCTGGATTTCGCGAAAGATGGCGGCGGCGACATCGTCGGCGCTTTGCGTCGCCTTGGCCATGAATTTTTTTGCCGTCGCCTTGTCGGCTTCCGGCGCGCGCGCCGTGTCCATCAAATTCGTCGCGAAAAACGCCGGACATACGACCGACACCTTGATGGCAGTGTTCGCGAGTTCCGCGCGCAGGGTTTCCGACAGTGAAATCACGCCAGCCTTGGCCGCCGAATACGCGCCCATGCGCGGCGCGTTGGCGAAGCCGGCAAACGAGGCGATGTTGACGATGTGGCCGCTGCCCTGTTCGAGCAGCACCGGCAGGAAGGCGTGGCAGCCGCGCACCACGCCCATCAGGTCGATGTTAAGGGTCCAGCGCCAGTCGTCGAGCGAGGTCTGCGTGACGCTGCCCGCGCTGGCGACGCCGGCATTGTTGATGACGACGTCCACGCCATCCCAGGCGGCGAGAATTTCGTCGTGCATGGCGTCCACCGAGGCATCGCTGCCGACGTCCACCTTCAGTGCCATTGCGCCGACACCGAATTCGCGCATCAGACGCACGGTGTCCTGAGCGCGGTCCAGGCGGATATCCGCGCAGGCCACGCGCCAGCCGTTTTCGGCAAAACAGAAGGCGAGCGCGCGGCCGAGTCCACTGCCGGCGCCGGTGATGAGCACGCGCTTTTCTTTCACGCTGCCGTCCTTTCGCGCATACACTTGCGCGGATTGTATGCCAGTGCGAGGAACGCCGCGATGCAGCCCGACTCCCTTCACGATTTGCGCGGCAAGACCGCGCTCGTCACCGGCGCCAGTCGTGGCATTGGCCTGGCGACCGCGCAACTACTGGCGCATTGGGGCGCGCACGTCATCGTGTCCAGCCGCAAGCAAGACGCCTGCGAGGTGGCCGCCGGGCAGATCGTGGAATCCGGTGGCAAGGCCACGGCGCTGGCCGCGCATATCGGCGAGGCCGCATCGATCGAGACGCTGTTCGCCGATCTGGACAAGCGCGGCATGCAACTTGACATCCTCGTCAACAACGCGGCCGCGAATCCGTATTTCGGGCCGATGTTGGACATGCCGCTGAGCGCATTCGACAAGACCGTCGAGGTCAACATCCGCGGCTATTTCCTCACCACGCAACTCGCCGCGCGCGCGATGCGCGGGCGCGCCGGCGCGATCGTCAACGTCGCTTCGGTCAACGGCCGCCGCGCCGCGCCGGGGCAGGGCGCGTATTCCATGACCAAGGCGGCGATCCTGTCGATGACGGAAAGCTGGGCACGCGAACTCGCCCCGAGCGGCATCCGCGTCAACGCGGTGCTGCCGGGCCTTACCGACACGAAATTCGCCAGCGCGCTGACCGGCAATCCGCAGATACTCAAGCCGCTGCTGCGCGCGATCCCGCTCGGCCGTGCCGCGCAGCCGGAGGAAATCGCGCCGATGATCGCGTTCCTGTGCTCGCCCGCCGCCAGCTACATTACCGGCGCGAGCTTCGCGGTGGATGGCGGATATCTCGCCTAATCGAGAAATGCGGCAATGGATGGCCGCTTCTTGATCCCAGCGATCATGGACGATCGCAAGAATATCGACATAAAAAAGCCCCGAGAGCTTAGGGGGGAGCTCTCGGGGCCGTGGGTCGAAGACCGATCAGGGGAGGGATCGGCCTTCGCGGTTCACTCAGGGAGGTGAGTGAACCAGGTGCCGTTGCGTGCACCTGTAGGATTAGATGAAGCCGAAGGCGCGAAGTTCAAGGCTTTGCAGAAAGTTGCACTCGTCGGTTCAGAAATCATTCATCTGCTTTTAATTCAATGGTTTGCGGCGTTCCTAATGCGCTTCATCCCAGTTCTCGCCGACACCTATATCGACGATCAGCGGCACCGAAAGTTTCGCTGCGCCCATCATGCGCTCGCGTACGCCAGCCGAAATTTGCGCGACGGCATCGTCGCGCACCTCGAACACGAGTTCATCGTGAACCTGCATGATCATGCGTGCCGCGCCATCGAGGTCCAGCAGCCAGGCATCAACCGCGATCATCGCGCGCTTGATGATGTCTGCGGCGGTGCCCTGCATCGGTGCGTTGATCGCCGCGCGTTCGGCACCCGCGCGCAGGCCCTGGTTGCGCGAGGCGATTTCGGTCAGGTACAGACGCCGACCGAACAGGGTCTCGACGTAGCCGTCGCGATGCGCCGCCTCGCGCGTGGCCTGCATGAAGGTCGCGACGCCCGGATAGCGGTCGAAGTAAGTCTTGACGTAGGTGTTCGCCTCGTCGCGACCGATGCCGAGTTGGCGCGCCAGTCCCCAGGCGCTCATGCCGTACATCAGGCCGAAGTTGATCGCCTTGGCCGCGCGCCGCTGGTTGGCGTCGACCTGCTCCGGTGGCACGCCGAACACTTCCGATGCGGTTGCGCGGTGCACGTCCTGGTTGCCGTAAAAGGCGGCAAGCAAGCCCGCGTCGCCGGACAGGTGCGCCATGATGCGCAACTCGATCTGCGAATAGTCGGCGGCGAGGACCTTGAATCCTTGCGGCGCGATGAAGGCCTGGCGGATGCGCCGGCCTTCCTCGGTGCGAATCGGTATGCTTTGCAGGTTGGGATCGTTCGACGACAGCCGCCCGGTCGCCGCGACCGCCTGGTGATAGCTCGTGTGCACGCGTCCGGTGCGAGGATTCACCGCCTCGGGCAGTTTGTCGGTGTAGGTCGAGCGCAATTTGGCCAAAGTCCGATAGTCGAGCACGAGGCGCGGCAGTTCATGCTGGCTTGCCAGGCCCTCCAGGGCCTCTTCGTTCGTTGACGGCTGGCCGGTCGGCGTCTTGATCGACACCGGCAATTGCAATTCCTCGTACAGCAGCGCCTGCAATTGCTTGGGCGAATCCATGTTGAAATTCCGCCCGGCGACCCCGAACGCCTGTTGCTGGATCTCCAGCAGACGCTTGCCGAGCTCATTGCTTTGTTTCTTCAGTTTGCCGGCGTCGATGAGCACGCCGGTCTGCTCCATGCGCGCGAGCACGGGCACGAGCGGCATCTCGATTTCCTCGAACACGCGGCGCAGCTTGGGCTCGCCCTCGAGCTTCGGCCATAACGCTTGATGCAAGCGCAACGTGATGTCGGCGTCCTCGGCGGCGTAGTCGGCGGCACGGCGCAACTCGACCTGCGCGAACGGAATCTGCTTGGCGCCCTTGCCGGCCACGTCCTCGTAGTGGATGGTATCGACGCCGAGGTATTTCTTCGCCAGTGAATCCATGTCGTGGCGGCTGCCGGAAGAATTCCACACGTAGGATTCGAGCATCGAATCGAAACGCACGCCGCGTACATCGATGCCGTAGTTCGACAGTACGTTCATGTCGTACTTGGCGTGCTGGCCCAATTTGGGTTTTTGCGCGTCTTCGAGCAACGGCTTGAGTGCGGCGAGTGCGTCGTCGCGACGCAGTTGCGCCGGCGCGCCGGGATAGTCGTGCGCCAGCGGCACGTAGGCGGCGTGGCCCGGTTCCACCGCGAACGACACGCCGACGATTTCCGCGCGCATCGGGTCGATGCTCGTGGTTTCGGTGTCGATGCAGATCAGGTCGGCGGCGCGCAATTTTTCCAGCCAGGCGTCGAAGCGTTCCTGCGTGACGATGAGTTCGTAATCACGGCTTTGCGGTTGCGAAAGCGCGGGTTCGGCGGCAGCGGGCGCGATCTGCGGCGCGATTTCGGTTGCAGCGGGGCCTTCTTTTGCTTCCAACTCCTTCAACGCCGCCTTGAATTCGTAGCGCGCGTACAACTCGCGGAGCTTTGCCGTATCCGGATCGGCAAATGCAAGCTCGGACGGCTTTACGTCCAACTCCACGTCGGTCTTGATCGTCGCCAACTGGCGCGACATCGGCAACTGCGGCAGCGTGGCACGCAGGCTTTCGCCGATCTTGCCGCCGATCTTGTCCGCGTTCGCGACGATGGCGTCGAGAGTGCCGTATTCGCCGAGCCATTTCGCCGCGGTTTTCGGCCCGCACTTGGGCACGCCGGGGATGTTGTCCGCGCTGTCGCCGACCAGGGCGAGGTAGTCGACGATCTGATCGGGGCGTACGCCGAACTTGGCGAAGACGCCGTCCGCGTCCAGCGTCGAATTCGTCATCGTGTTGACGAGGCGGATATGCGGCGAAACCAGTTGCGCCAGGTCCTTGTCGCCGGTGGAGACGACGACGTCGATGCCCTGCGCCGCGGCCCGCATGGCGAGCGTGCCGATCACGTCGTCCGCCTCGACGCCGCTCACGCGCAGGATCGGAAACCCCAACGCGCCGACCAGCTCCAGCATCGGTTCGATCTGTGCACGCAGGTCATCCGGCATGGGCGGGCGATGCGCCTTGTATTGCTCGAAGATCGCATCGCGGAACGTCGGCCCGGACGCATCCGCGACGAACGCGACGTGCGCGGGTTTTTCCTTCAGCGTCGCACGCAGCATGTTGAACACGCCGAACAACGCACCGGTTGGCTCGCCCATGCGGTTGGCCAGCGGCGGCAGCGCGTGGAAGGCGCGGTACAGGTAACCGGAGCCGTCGATCAGGACCAGGGTGGGACGCGACATGAGGGTGCACGGCCGTGGCGGGTTTTTCAGCTTGGCCCAGCACGGGGATTTTTGCAACGAAACGACCTGTTCAAACGTCGTAAAAACCGCAAGACACGCGTGCTATGCTCGACACAAACGCGGGAGGTGTGAAATGAAATCCATTCATGTGCTTGGCAGGGTGTTGATCGCTTCGATACTGAGCGGTGCAGGCGGCGCGGCCTTTGCCCAAGGCAAGCCGGCTTCCGATCCGCTGCCGCCGGTGCAGGCGCCGCCGTCCATCAACGATCCGGGCGTCAAGCAAGCTGCACCAGCAGCGCAGGCGCCCGCCGCACCCGCAACGAAACCTGCCGAGAAAGCCCAGGAACAATCCACGCTGCCGCCGGAAGTGCAGGCCGCCGCGAACGTGGCCGAACTGCCGGTGGTGACGGTGCGCCAGAACGGCAACGAGACGGTCGAGGAATACCGCAAGAAGGGCAAGCTGCTGTTCGTGCGCGTGCTCGAAAAACAAGGGCCGACGAAGTTCTACGTCGACAACCCTGCGGTGATTCCGCCGAACCTCATGCAGCAGTTGTCCGGGCCGTCCGGCGTAGTGCAGCCGGTGTACTACAAGCTGGCCGACTGGAAGTGATCGCGTCGCCCTAATTTCCGGCAAGTGCATCCAGTAGCGCCAAGCGCGGCAATTTGCCCGCCGCATTGCGCGGCAACGCGGCGACGATCTTGAGCGGTCGCGGCAGGAAGACCGGGTCGACGCCGGCGCGCAGCGCGTCGAGGATTTTCACGGTGGCCATTCCCGGTGCGACCACGAGCGCGGCAAGGCGGCGCACGCCGCCCGTGTCCGCGTCGAGTTGGAACACCACGCCGTCGTTCACGCCGGGAATGGCGAGCAGGCGGCAGTTCAAATCACCAAGCGAAGCGCGCTTGCCGGCGATTTCGAGCAGATCGCCGTTGCGGCCACACAGGCGGAAGCGTCCCGGCGGCAGCAGTTCCACGATGTCGTGCAATAGCGTCGGTGCGGAGAAATACGGCGCGTCGACCAGGGTGCCATCGGGCTGCGAATGCAGGCTCACGCCCGGATAAAGCTTCCACGGTTCATCGCGCGTGGCACGACGCTCGGCGATGACGCAGGTTTCGGTGGAGCCGAACAACTCGATCACGCGCGTCGCGTGGCGGGCTTCCGCAGCGCTCGCGAGTTGCGCATCCAGCGGTGCGGTCGCGCTGACGATGGCGGCGAGTGCGGGCAGTTCCGTATCGGAACGCAACAGCGCGCGCAGATGGTGTGGCGTAGTCACGAGCACGCGCGGCACCGGAACCTGCGCGAGCGCACGCGCGATGTCGGCGGGGAAGAATGGATGCCCGGCGTGGATCGCGGCGCGGCTGCGCAGCGGCAGCAGCACGGAAAGCTCGAGTCCGTACATGTGTTGCGGCGGCACGGTCGCGACCATGTTCGGCGCGCCGTCGGCACACACGGCGCCGGCGTTGAGCGCACTGCTCGCGCACACCGCGCCCCAGGTTTTCGGATTCGCCTTCGGCATGCCGGTGCTGCCCGAAGTGAAGGCCACCGCGACAACGCGATCCGGAGGCAGTACCGGCATTGACGTGGTATTGCCGCGCAAGGTTTCCGGCAGCACGAATTGCCGCGCTGGCGCCGGATCGAGCGCGCGTTCTGCCAGCACGTAACTGTCCGGATAGGCGCCCAGGGTTTCCGCAATGGCCTGCGGCGTGCGCGTACCCGGCAGCAGGTTCGATTGCCCGGCCACGGCGGCGGCACAAAATGAAACGATGAAGCGATAGCGGTCGTCGCACAGGTTCACGACGTGGCGTGCGGTCGGCAATCGTGCGGCCAGCGCGTTGACCTCGGCCAGGAATTGGCCCGCGGTTACGGCTTTCCCGTTTTGCCATGCAAGAATGCGCGACGCGTCCGCATCGGAAAGCAATGGCAATGCAGACGGTGAAACAGCGTGGATTCCAACGACCGCAGACACGTTCCCTCCCCCATCAAGTCCGGATCAATTCCCCGCTGATCGCGTCGCGAATTGGGGTCGGCCGCTGCTGGCCGCCAACCGCGCCGTCGAGAATATAACCGAGTTGCTCGCCGAAGGCGCTGCATACCTGCGCAGCCGTGCGCGCCGGCGGCTCGCCGTGGCGGTTCGCGCTGGTCGACACCAGGGCGCCGTCGAACGCGCGGCACAATGCGGCGGCGAGCGGGTGCGCGGTGACGCGCAGGGCAATGCCGGCGTGCGCGCCGGCGATCCATTCCGGCACGTCCGGCGCGCGCGGGAAGATCCAGGTATGCGGACCGGGCCAGGTCGCGCGCGCGCGCGCCAGCGCGTCCGTCGGTACGCGCGCGAGGTCGATATACTTTTCCACTTGTGAAAAATCCGCCGCGATCAGCAGCACGCCCTGTGTCGGCGGACGCTGCTTGAGCGCGAACACGCGCTCGAACGCTGCGCGGTCGTGCGGATCGCAGCCCAGCCCGTAGACCGCCTCGGTCGGGTAGGCGACGACGCCGCCGGATCGCAACACCGCTGCTGCCGCTTGCAGTGCCGCGTCCATCGTCTCAGGTTGCGTCTGCTTTCGCCCGCGGCGCGGCCTTCTTGGCAGCAGGCTTCTTCGCGGCGGCCTTCTTGGCGGGAGGCTTTTTCGCTGCCGCTTTCTTCGTTGCGGCTTTTTTCGCTGGTGCGCTTTCCGTCTTTGCGGCGGACTTGGCCGGCGCGCCCTTGGCCGCTTTGCCGAAACGCCCGCGCTTGGGTCGTACCGGTGCCGCGGCCAGCAGTTCAGCGCACTCGGCTTCTGTCAGCGAAGCCGGTTCGCGATCCTTGGGGATGCGTGCGTTCTTCTCGCCGTCGGTGATGTAGGGGCCGTACTGGCCGCGCAGGACCTGGATCGCACCATCGCGGAAGCTCGCGATCACGCGGTTGCGCAGCGCCTCGGCTTTCTCGTGCAACACTTCCTTCGCGCGCGCCAGTTCGATCGTGTACGGGTCGTCGGGCGGCTTGATCGAGGCATAAGTCTTGCCGTGTTTGACAAACGGGCCGAAACGGCCGATGCCGACACTGATCGCCTCGCCGTCGTCCCCGATGCCAAGATCGCGCGGCAGCTTGAACAGGTGCAGCGCATCTTCGAGCGTGATCGTGTGGATGCTCTGGCCGGGACGCAACGACGCGAAGCGCGGCTTTTCGGCATCGTCCTTGGTGCCGATCTGCGCCATCGGTCCGTAGCGGCCCAGGCGCACGCTGAGCGGCCGGCCCGAAGCGGGATCCAGCCCAAGTTCGCGCGAACCGCTCGCTTCGGCGCGGTCGACGGTTTCGGTTTTGTCCGTGACCAATGCCTTGAACGGCGTCCAGAACTTGCGCAGCAGCGGCACCCAGTCCTCTTCGCCGCGCGAGACCGCGTCGAGCTCGTCTTCGAGTTTGGCCGTGAAATCGTAATCGACGTACTGGGTGAAATGCCCGGACAGGAATTTCGCCACGGCGCGGCCAACGTCGGTCGGTCGGAAGCGACGCGAGTCGAGCAACACGTATTCGCGGTTGAGCAGGGTCTGGATGATGCTCGCGTAAGTCGAGGGTCGGCCGATGCCGTATTCCTCCAGCGTCTTGACCAGCGAGGCTTCGGAATAGCGTGGTGGCGGCTCGGTGAAATGTTGGTCGGCCAGCACCTGCGCGAGCGGTATGGCCTCGCCGACTTTCATCGCCGGCAGCTTGCGGTTCTCGTCTTCACGCTCATTGATTGAATCAGCGTCGGCCTTCGCGTCGCGGCCTTCCTCGTACACGGCGAGAAAGCCCGGATCGACCACGGTGGTGCCGCTGGCACGAAAGGTGGACTCGCCGCCCGCATCAAAATCGACCGAGACGGTGTTCAGCGTCGCATGCTGCATCTGGCTCGCAACCGCGCGTTTCCAGATGAGTTCATAAAGCTTGCGCTGGTCGTCGTTGAGGTACGCGGCCATGCTGGCCGGCGTATGCAGCGCCGAGGTCGGACGGATCGCCTCGTGCGCTTCCTGCGCGTTCTTGGACTTGGCGCGGTAAACGTGCGGGTGTTCGGGCAGAGCGCGCGCGCCATAGTCGCGTGCGATGACCTTGCGGATTTCCGCGATCGCATCGCTGGCCAGGCTCACCGAGTCCGTACGCATGTAGGTGATCAGGCCCACCGTGCCTTCGCCGCCGATCGCGACGCCTTCGTACAGGCCCTGCGCGATGCGCATGGTGCGGCTGGTGGAAAACCCGAGCTTGCGCGCGGCTTCCTGCTGCAGCGTGGAGGTGGTGAACGGCGGCGCGGGACGGCGCTTGCGTTCCTTGGATTGCACTTCGCTGACGATCAGGCGGCCTTGCGCGGACTTGACCAAGCCATCGCGCGCCGCGTGCGCGTCCTTTTCGTTGGTCAGGTCGAACTGCTCGAACTTCTTGCCGCGCAGGCGCGTCAGGCGCGCGCCGAAGCGCTGCAGCGGGTGCGCACAATCGGCCTCGATGCTCCAGTATTCGCGCGCCTTGAACGCTTCGATCTCTTCCTCACGCTCGGCGATCATGCGCAGTGCCGGCGACTGCACGCGTCCGGCCGAGAGGCCGCGCTGCACCTTGCGCCACAGCACCGGCGAGAGGTTGAAGCCGACCAGGTAATCGAGTGCGCGTCGCGCCTGCTGGGCATTGACGAGGTCCAGCGACAGTTCGCGCGGATGCGCGACGGCATCCTGGATCGCGTGTGGCGTGATTTCGGAAAACACCACGCGGTGCACGGCCTTGCCGTCAAGCAGCTTGCGCTGTTTGAGGATCTCGGCGATGTGCCAACTGATCGCCTCGCCTTCGCGATCCAGGTCGGTCGCGAGATACACGCTGTCGGCCACCTTGGCCGCCTTGGCGATGGCGTCGACGTGCTTCTCGTTCTTGTCGATCAGCTCGTAATGCATGGTGAAGTCGCGGTCGGTGTCGACCGCGCCTTCCTTCGGTTTCAGGTCGCGGACATGGCCGTAGGAAGCCAGGACCTGGAAGTCCTTGCCGAGGTATTTGTTGATCGTCTTGGCCTTGGCAGGCGATTCGACGATGAGCAGATTCTTGGCCATGTGAGTGCCGTCCAGAGATGCAATGGGCCCGGTTCGACCGGGCCCTTCTTATTTCAGTGTGCCCACAGGTTTGGGCTTGGTGTCAAGCATGCGGCTCTTTCAGCGGCGCGCGTAACGGCCGTTTTCGGCCGCCACCGCGCCGTCCAGTTCGAGTACGAGCAACATCGACGACAGGGCTGCAGCGGACAGTCCCGTGCGCTCGACGAGTTCGTCCAGCGCCGCCGGTTCGGCGTCCAGCACGCCGAGCAGGCGCTGATAGTCCGGATCGCGTTGTGCCGCATCGGACACGGGCGCGGGCGTGGCGGGCGCGTCCAGGCGCCGACGCAGGCCTTCGGCGAGCAGGCCGCCGACGCCATGCAATTCCTCGAGCACTTCCTCGGCGGTTTCCACCAGCTTGGCACCGTCGCGGATGAGCTTGTGGCAGCCGCGCGCGAGCGGTGAGTGGATCGAGCCGGGCAGGGCGAAGACCTCGCGGCCGGCCTCGGCGGCGAGGCGCGCGGTGATCAGCGATCCGGATTTCAGGCTCGCTTCCACCACCAACGTGCCCAGGCTCAGGCCTGCGATCAGGCGGTTGCGGCGCGGAAAATTCTCGGGTTTGCCGGGCGTGCCGGGTGGGAATTCCGAAACCAGCGCGCCTTGCGCGACGATGCGTTCGGCCAGGTCGCGGTGCTGGCGCGGATAGGCCAGGTCCGGTCCGGTGCCGAGCACGGCAATGGTCTTGCCGCCGCCTTCCAGCGCGCCCTCGTGCGCTGCACCGTCGACGCCTTCGGCCAGGCCGCTGGTAACCGTGTTGCCAGCCTGCGCAAAGGTCTTGGCGAAGGCGCGCGCATTTGCGAGCCCGCCCGTCGATGCGCTGCGCGATCCGACGATGGCGATCTGCGCCGACCACAGGCAGGTCACATCGCCGGCCACGAACAGCGCCGCCGGCGGATTCGCCGCATCGCGCAGCAGGGCCGGGAAATCCTCGCTGGTGGCAACGATCAAATGATGGTCTGGTGCGGCGAGCCAGGCGAGATCGCGCTCGATCGCGGCTTCGTCCGGTGCGGCCAGCCAGGCGCGCGCTTGCGCACCCACGCGCGCCTCGCGCGCGACAGACGCCTGTGCCGCGCACGCGCTGCCATGGCGGCCGACGAGTTCGCGCACGCCGCTGGCGCCAAGTCCCGGCGCGCGCAGCAGCGCCAGCCAGGCGCGGGTTTCATCGAGGCCAAGTTCCAGCGGCATCGCCGCAGTTTAGCGGATGCGCAAAAACAAACGGCGCGGATCTCCGCGCCGTTCGAGCAGAATCGGAAAAGTCCTACGCGCAATGCCCTATGTATGATCCGGATCGTAGAGTTTGTCGCCCAGATGCACCGGCCGGATGCCATCCATGATCAGGCCGTAACTGACGCGGTCGAAGGTGCGGAAGATCATCACATGACCGATGTATTCCTCGGGCAAGCGCACCTTCGCATCATCGGGATGGAAGAATGCCTTGAAGCTGCCTTCCGGATAATCCGAGCGATCCTGCACCATGTCGCCCTTGTGGAAAATCGAGAACGTCTGGCCGTTCTCCACGCCATCCGCCGCGCCGCTGGACAGCGCCACCACCTGCAGGCGGCCGACCGCGTTCAACGCGTCCGTGAACGCGATCACGCGCATCGTCGGGGGCACTTGCTTGGGTGCGTGCGGAACGTACTGGAAGTCGAACTGGTTGTTCTCCGGCGGCAGCACGAAATCGCCCGAGCGCACCTCGTAATCCGTGCTCGTCACCAGCACCGATGCCGGATTTCCAGCACGCGTGGCCTGGACATCGCCGAATTGCAACATCTCGTAGCCGAGGAAATGCACGTCGCCGTGCAGGGTGAAATGATCCGGGCCGTGGTGCCAGAGCATGCTGGGGCGGTCGTCGCGATCCTGCATGTCCTGACGGTACACCTCGTCAGGATGTCCATCCTTGCCGGTAATCAGGTAATAGCGTCCGATCGGACGCACCAGCACGTAGCGTTGGCCGGGTTGCGCGTCGAGTCCGCGCACGTAGACGAGCTGGCCAGTGGAGCCGTTGATATGGTGGTCCTCGATGCCGACCACGTGCGGGGCGCGCTTGAATTCGTCTTCGCTGACGAGGCGCGGTTTTTTCAGGAAATCCTCGATCGCCGACAGCGGAACCGGCTTGACCGCGCTTTCCAGCTGCTCGGCGCGAGTATGCGGTTCGATGCCGCCACGACCGGCGAAACCGATGCCAGGCTTGCCGTTCAGATAGGCGAGGCTGAGCACGTCGCCCGGATAGATCAGGTGCGGATTCCGGACTTGCGGATTGGCCTGCCAGACCTCCGGCCACTGCCACGGCTTCTGCAGGAACTTCGCCGCGATGCTCCACAGCGTGTCCCCCTTTTGCACCGTATAGGTGTCGGGGTGATCCTTCGCAAGCTGCACCGTCGCGGCGTAGGCCGTGAGAGTGAGCAGCAATCCGGCACAAATTGCAGGTAGTTTTTTAAGCATGGCCGCCAATTACCTGATTCCCAAAGGGCTTCCCGAGTGTATACGAAAATTTTAACGGCGCAAATGACGGCCCGCACAAAATCGCTCCCGGACCCGTCCCGCGGCGCCTAAAGTCGCGCCAAGTGCTGAATCGGCGTAGAATTTTTGCCGAAATCCCGGCACTTTGCCGGCGCTTGAGCCGGTACTCCCGTCGCCCCATATCGATGCCATGCTGACCATCCTGGAATTCCCCGATCCGCGCCTGCGCACCAAGGCAAAGCCCGTTGCCGTGTTCGACAAGGCCCTGCATGCGCTCATCGACGCGATGTTTGCGACCATGTACGCCGCGCCGGGCATTGGCTTGGCCGCGACCCAGGTCAACGTGCACAAGCAACTGCTGGTGCTCGACGTTTCCGAGGAAAAAAACGCACCGCTGGCCCTGATCAATCCGAAAATCGTCGAACGCGAAGGCGAACAGGTCTATCAGGAAGGTTGCCTGTCGGTGCCCGGCATCTTCGCCGACGTGGAGCGTTCCGACCGCATCGTCGTCGAAGCGCAGGATCGCGACGGCAAGGCGTTGCGCATCGAGGCCGACGGCCTGCTCGCGGTGTGCATCCAGCACGAAATGGATCACCTGATCGGAAAACTCTTCGTCGATTACCTGTCGCCGCTCAAGCGCGAGCTGGTGCGAAAGAAGCTCGAGAAAGCCCACAAGATTTCCGCCTGAGCCGACGATGCCGGTTCCCCTGCGCTTGGTGTTCGCCGGCACGCCCGAGTTCGCGGTGCCGCACCTGCACGCATGTCACGCGGAAAATGTGGAAATTGCTGCGGTGTATACACAGCCCGACCGCCCGGCCGGGCGCGGGCGAGGGCTGGCGGCGAGTCCGGTCAAGCAGGCCGCGCTGGCGGCGGGACTCGTCGTCGAACAGCCCGAGTCGCTCAAATCGCCCGACGCGAAGGCGCGCTTGCGCGAATTGAACTCCGATCTGCTCGTCGTCGTCGCCTATGGATTGATCCTGCCGCGCGCGGTGCTCGCAATTCCGCGTCTGGGTTGCTGGAACGTGCATGCCTCGCTGCTGCCGCGTTGGCGCGGCGCCGCGCCGATCCAGCGCGCGATCCTCGCCGGCGACACGCAAACCGGCGTGTGCCTGATGCGCATGGAGGCCGGGCTCGACACCGGTCCCGTGATGCTGCGTCGCGAGATCGACATCGCCGCGGACGACACCGGCGCCAGCCTGCACGACAAACTCGCCGCACTCGGCGCGCAGACGCTCGGCGAAGGATTGCGACGCATCCTGGCCGGCGAAACGCTGGTTGCAACAGCGCAGCCGGAAGCCGGCGTGAGTTACGCGCACAAGCTGGAAAAATCCGAAGCGCGGCTGGACTGGAACGGATCCGCCATCGCGCTTGAGCGCAAGGTGCGCGCCTTCAATCCGTGGCCGGTCGCGGAAGCGGACCTGGCCGGCGAGCGCGTGCGCGTCTGGGCGGCGCAGGCATTGCCGGGCAGCGGTGCGAGTTCGGGTGCCGTCGTTGCGGCCACGAAGCAGGGCATCGACGTCGCCTGCGGCGAAGGCGCGCTGCGAGTGACCAGACTCCAACGTGCCGGTGGTCGCGTCATCACAGCGGCCGATTACCTGAACGCACGCCCAGAGTTGAAGCGCGCGTGAGCGCAAGTCGCCCCGACCCGCGCGCGCTGGCAGCGCAGGCGCTGGCCGGCGTCGTCGCGGGACAATCGCTGCGTGCGGCATTTGCCGCAGCGTCCACGAAGTTGCCGGATGCGCGCGATCGCGCACTGCTGTCGGGCCTGCTGCATGAAGGCGCGCGCTGGTGGCTGCGCTTCGACGCGGCGCTGGGATCGCTGCTGGAGCGGCCGTTGCGCGAGCGCGAAGCCGATGTCCACGCCCTGCTCGTGCTTGGCCTCGTGCAGCTGGAAATCATGGGTTTGAGCGATTATGCCGCCGTGGCCGCCACGGTCGAGGCCACGCGTGCCCTGCGCAAGCCGGCATTCGCTGGACTGGTCAATGCGGTGTTGCGGCGCTGGCTGCGCGAGCGCGCAACGCGGTGTGCGGAACTGGATCGCGATGCGGTGACGCGCACGGCGCATCCGCGTTGGCTGATCGAAAAATTCGACGCCGATTGGCCGGATCAGGCCGAAGCCATCCTTGCCGCGAACAACGCACCGGCGCCGCTGTGGTTGCGCGTCAACCGACGCCGCATCGCGCGCGCGGATTTTGCCGCGCGGCTGGCGGGTGCGGGCATCGACTGCCGTGTTCCTGAAGCTGTTCCGGATGCGATCATCCTCGACGCAAGCCGCGACGTGACCGCCCTGCCCGGCTACGTACAAGGTCTTTTCTCCGTGCAGGACGGCGCCGCGCAACAGGCCGCGGCCCTGCTCGATTTGCGCGACGGCCAACGCGTGCTCGATGCCTGCGCCGCGCCCGGCGGCAAGAGCGCGCATATCCTGGAATCGGCCGATGTCGAACTGACCGCGCGCGACAGTGACGCGAGTCGGCTGCCGCGCCTGCGCGAAAACCTGCAACGGCTGGGCCTGTCCGCCGACGTGAGCGTAGGCGATGCCGCCGATCCCGCTGGCTGGTGGGACGGCAAGCCCTTCGACCGGATTTTGCTCGACGCGCCGTGCTCGGCCACCGGCATCATCCGCCGCCAGCCGGACGTGAAACTGCATCGCCGCGCCGCGGATGTTCCCGCCATGGCCACGACGCAGGCGCGCCTGCTCGATGCGCTATGGCCTTTGCTTGGACGCGGCGGGCGCTTAGTCTATGCCACCTGCTCGCTGCTCGCGGACGAGAATGCGCGCCAGATCGGGGCGTTTCTCGCCCGCCAGGCGGATGCGCGTGCCGTCGCGACGCCGCTGGGTTGGCGCGCGGCAGGCGCGGGCGTGCAGAACCTGCCGGGCGAATCCGGTATGGACGGATTTTTTTATGCGCTTGTGGAAAAACACAATTAGTATACTTTTCTGCATCGCGCTCGCGGCCTGCGCGCGTGCGCCCGGCGCATTCGCCGTGCGTTCGGCCGCGCTGGATGGCGCCGTACTCAGCGTGCGCAGCGACTGGCGACCGGACGCGCAGGTGCTCGACGCGCTCGACCACGGCATCGAATTGCCGTTCGTGGTGACGCTCAGCGCGCAGCGGTCAGGATTCGCATCGACCCAGATTCGGCGCCACGTGCAATTGCGCTATTTCCCGTTGTCGCGCCAGTACCAGTTGCGCGATGTGGAAGACGCATCAACGCGCAACTATGCCGCACGTGCGCTGGCGCTGACGGCGATGGAAAACCTGCGCCTGCCGCTGCCCGGATTCGACAGCGCCGGCGCGACCCGATTGCGCGTGCGCATAACGCTCGATCGTGACGCACTGCCGGGCGCGCTGCGCCTGCCCGCCGTGTTGCGATCGGCATGGCACATGGACAGCGGAGATTACGCGTGGCTCCCGCAGGCAGGCTGACACGCATCGCCCGGCGCGCGCTGCCGGCGCTGGCCGTGGCCGTGCTGCTGGCCGCGGCGCTGGTCCTCGCCAACGATGCGGCTGGCGGCGCGAGCCGTTTGGGCGCGTGGTATCCGTGGATGCTCGGCGCCTGCGCGCTGGCGCTGGCGGTGCTCGTGGCGATCATCATCCAGCGCCTGTTGCGCCTGCGCCGCGAATTGCGCGAACGCGCGCCCGGCGCGAGCCTGAATCGGCGCGTGCTGGCGATGCTGATCGTGCTCGCCCTGCCACCGGTGTTCGTGGTCTACGGATTCGCCCTGAACTTCCTCGACGCGACCATCGAAACCTGGTTCAACGTGCGCATGGAACACGCGATGGACGACGCGCTGGAAATCGGCCGCGCGTACCTGGACGAACGCCTGCAGGCCGCGCAGCAGGAAAGCGCCGCGCTTGCGCAAACCCTGGGCGACGGCGCCGATGCCGACTTGCAGAAACGACTCGATGCCGCGATCGACGCACAAGGCGCGCTGCAACTGGCGATATTCGGCAAGGACCAGTCCGTGCTCGCCACGGCCAGCGCCGATCCGCAATTGCTCACGCCCGCGTATCCGGATTCGTCGGCGCTGCTGCAGGTGCAGGGCAACGGTCACTACGCCGCGGCCGAGCCGCTCGGTGCGCGCCTGGTGTTGCGCGTGGTCGATCCGTTGCCGGCGACGGCTCCCGGCAGCGAGCGCCTGCTGCAGGCGTTGTATCCCTTGCCGACGCGCCTGCAGGCGCTGACCACGGGCGTGGAGCAGGCGAATTTCGATTTCCAGCGTCTGAAATTCCTGCGCGGCTCGCTCAAGCTCACGTTCAGCCTGGTGCTGACCTTCGTGTTGCTGCTCTCGGTCCTGTTCGCGCTCATGCTGGCGTTCGGCATTGCACGCCGGCTGACCGCCCCGATCGGTCGCCTTGCCGCCGCTACGCGCGCGGTCGGTGCGGGCCGCTACGACACGCCGTTGCCGGTCGGCAGTCGCGACGAACTCGGCTTTCTGCTCGCCTCGTTCAACCAGATGCAGCGCGAACTGGAACAATCCAACGCGCGCCTGACCCACAGCGCGCAGGAAACCGAAAACCAGCGCGCCTATCTCAAGGCCGTGCTCGAGCGCCTGTCCGCGGGTGTGCTCGGCATCGACCGCACGGGTACGCTGCGCACGCTCAACCGCGCCGCTGAAAGCATCCTCGACCTGCCGTTGTCGCGCTATGTCGGTCAGCCGCTTTCCGTGCTGCGACGCGATCATCCGCAGCTCGCACCGCTGCTCGACCCCATCCTGCAGCATGTTCGCGAAGGCTTGCGCGAATGGCGCGAGGAAGTGGTGCTGGCGCGCGGGGACGAACGCCGCCTGCTGCTGTTGCGCGGCGCCGACCTGGCGGGTGCCGATCTTGCCGGTGCAGATGCCGGCGTCGTCGCCGTGTTCGACGACCTGACCCAGCTCGACCGCGCCCAGCGCGACGCGGCCTGGGCCGAGGTCGCGCGCCGCCTCGCGCACGAGGTGAAGAATCCGCTCACGCCGATCCAGCTTGCGGCCGAGCGCCTGCGCCGGCGCTTTTTCGGGCGCCTGCCGGCGGACGACACCGAAGTGCTCGACCGCGCCACGCACACCATCGTCGCCCAGGTCGAAGCGCTCAAGTCGCTGGTGAATGCGTTCGGCGACTATGCGCGGCCGCCGCAGATCGAGGCGCGCGCGCTGGACCTGCACGCGCTCGCCGGCGAAGTGCTGGACCTGTACGAGAACGACCAGCGCATCCAGCTCACGCGCCGCTTCGAAGCGCACGCGCCCGTGCTGCGCGCCGATGCCGGCCGCCTGCGCCAGTTGCTGCACAACCTGATCAAAAACGCACTGGAAGCGATCGGCGACGCGCGCAAGCCGCACATCGAGGTGGCGACACGCGACATTGTGGAAAACGAGCAAAAGTGGATCGAGCTGAGCGTCGCCGACAACGGCCCCGGCCTGCCCGCGGGTTTCGGCGAGCGCTGGTTTGAGCCCTACACGTCGAGCAAGCAGCGCGGCACGGGCCTCGGCCTTGCCGTCGCGAAAAAGATCGCCGAAGAACACGGCGGCAGCATCCGCGCGGAGAATCGTGCCGGCGGCGGCGCGATGTTTACGCTGCGCCTGCCGCGCGAGGCCACGGCATGAGCGCTGCGACGGCGAGCGAACGCCGCGCCTTCTGGCTGTTCGCCCTGCTTGCCGTGTGCGTGCTCGGCGCGGGTCTGGGCCTGCGCGATCCGTGGCCGGCGGACGAGCCGCGTTTCGCCCTCGTCGCCCAGCAGATGGTGCAAAGCGGCGACTGGTTGTTCCCGCA
This sequence comes from Rudaea sp., assembly GCA_035473575.1. GTDB lineage: Bacteria > Pseudomonadota > Gammaproteobacteria > Xanthomonadales > Rhodanobacteraceae > Rudaea. The sequence goes on from DATIOA010000250.1 coordinate 25,164, forward strand.
CCGCGGCAGCGAACTGTACGCGGACAAGCCGCCGCTGTTCATGGCCCTGCAAGCGGCAGCGTATGAAACGACGCGGCACTGGCGCATCGCCTTCCTGCTGCCGTCGCTGCTCGCGTCGCTGGGAACCTTGCTGCTGGTCTACGACCTTGGCCGGCGCCTGTGGGATCGTCGCACGGGACTGCTTGCCGCCTGGCTGACCCTGTTCGCCATCGGTTTCACGTTCCAGGCGCGGCGCGCGCAGATCGACCCGACGGTCACGTTCCTGATTACCTTGGCCGATTACGGACTGCTGCGGCATCTGTTGCGCGGTCCCGACTGGCGGCAATGGGCGCTGGGCGGATTCACCGCGGGCCTGGGCATCATCACCAAGGGCGTCGGCTTCATCGCCTTCTTCTGCGTCTTGCCGTGGCTGTGGATTCGCCGCAAAAAACCGGCGCAGGACGCGTTGCGCTTCGCTGGCGGTTGGCGCTGGCTGCTCGCGCCGGCGCTGTGCGTGTTCGCCATGGCGCTGTGGCTGGTGCCGATGCTGCTCGCTGTGCAGGCGCATCACGACCTGGCCTATGCGGCGTATGCGGACAACATCCTGTTCCACCAGACCGCGCAACGCTACCTGGACGCATGGCACCACGACCAGCCGCCCTGGTACTACCTCGAGGTGATCGCGCTGCAGTGGCTGCCGCTGAGCCTGTTCCTGCCGTGGCTGGCGCGGCCGTGGTGGCAGGCGCTGCGTGAGCGCGATGCGCGCTACGCCGTGCTGCTCGGTTTTGTCGCGCTGGTCGTGGCGTTCTTCAGCCTGTCGGCAGGCAAGCGCGAAGTATACATTTTGCCGGCGCTGCCGATGTTGGCACTCGCCGCGGCGCCGCAGATTCCACGGATTCTCGACGTCACGCGCTGGCCTGCGCGCCTGCTGTGGGCACTGTGCGCGTTGCTTGCCGCGGGTGCGCTCGGCATCGGCGTGTATGCGGGTTGGATGAATCCGGATTGGGGCATGCGCCAGCTCGCCGCGCGCGAACTGGATGCGCAGGCGGCACAGATCTGGGAGTGGCTCGCCGCGTTCGGACTTGCCGGAATCGCCGCCTGCGTCTTGCTCGGCCCGCGCCGTCCCCTGCGTGTGTGCACGCTGGTGCTCACCGCATTCTGGGTGTGCGTCGGATTCGGCGTGCAGCCCGCGCTCAACGACGCGAGTTCCGCGCGCGGCCTGATGCGCGCGGTTGGCGCGCGCCTCGGCGCGCAGGGCGAACTCGGACTCGTGGCCTGGAAGGAACAGAACCTGCTGATGGCCGATCGTCCGGCCACTGATTTCGGGTTCACCCGACCCTGGCGCGAGCAACTGTCCGCGGCGATCCGCTGGCAGCAAGCCGCACCCGCGCAACGCTGGATCCTCCTGCCCGATACCGCACTCGATCCCTGCATCGTGCGCAGCCGTGCGGTCGCTATTGGTACGTCCAACCGCATCGATTGGTGGCTGCTGCGCGCCGACGCCGTCGCCGCTGCCTGCCGCGATGGAAAAGTGCCCGACGCGGCCGCGGCCACCACGCACTGAGGGCCGTGGTTTTTCGCCGCGTCGTCAGATCGCGTAGCCGCGGTCGAGCAGCCACAGCATCACGAATTTCTGGCGCACGTAGTTCGCCTCAACCCAGGCGTAGACCAGGCCGCGCCAGCCATCGAGGAAGCCGCCGCGCAGCACGTAGCCGCGCACGAAGCGCCAGAACGGATTGAACACGAGGTTCCACCAGTGCGCGCGCCGGCCGCGCGCGTGGTGGTGTCGCGCCATGAGTTCGGCGTAACGCTGCAAGCGTCCGAGCTGGTCGGCCAGCGAGCGGTAGGCGCGGTGCTCCAGGTCGCCAGCCAGGGCCGCCACCGTGCCGTCGACGCTGGCGTGTTCGTGGATCTCGCGATCGCCGCGCCAGCCGCCGCAGCGGCGGTCGAACATGCGCATGGCGCGATCCGGATACGCGTTGCCGTGGCGCAGGAATGCGCCGAAATATTCCGTTGCGCGCGCAAAACGGTAACCGGCCGCGCCGGCAAAATCGCCGGCCCGCGCCGCCTCAATCGCTGCCCGCAGCCGCGGCGTGACGCGCTCGTCCGCGTCCAGGCACAGCACCCAGTCGTGGCGCGCGTTGCGCACCGCAAAATCCTTTTGCGTGCGGTAGCCGTCGAACGCGCGCACGAGCACGCGCGCGCCGTGCGCCTGCGCGAGCTCGCGCGTGGCGTCGGTCGATGCCGAGTCGACCACCACGATATCGTCGCAGAACGCGATCGACTGCAGGCAGGCGACGATGCGGTCGGCTTCGTTGCGCGTGATGATGCAGGCGGAAAGTTGCGGGCGGGCGTTGTCGGGCATGGTCGCGAAGGTTAACCGATGGCCGCGCGGTCGGCATTGGGGAGTGCCGGTCGCATCATTGCCGGGCCGCCGACAATCCGCGCCAGGCCGCGAACACCTGTGCGGGAGCGATCTGCGCAACGCCGGCCGTGGGGGGCTGCGCGCCGAGATTGACGATCGGCTGGCCGAACGCACTGCGACGCGCCCATTCTTGCGGCCCGTATTTGCCGCCGTACAACACGACCAGCGGACAGCCCATCGCGGCAGCCAGGTGCGCCGGTCCCGAATCCACCGAAACCATGCTGTGCGCGCGTTCGAGCACGGCGAGCAGGCGGCGCACGGGCAAGTCCGTCGTCGCCAGTTTCACCTGCGCCAGATTCGTCGCGCGCGCGATCGCTTCGCACACCGGCGTTTCCACGGGCGATCCGCACAGCAGCAGGTTCGCCGTCGGCAGGGATTCGTGCATGGCGCGCAGCAGGCCGACCCACGATGCGACCGGCCAGAATTTCGGATCGACTTCGCGCCGCTGCCACCAGCGCCGCAGGCGCCAATTGCCCGGCTGCAGCAATACCAGCGGCGCATCCAAGAAGCCGCGTTGCCGCAGCCAGGCCTGCGCGTCGGCACGGTCGTTCGCATCGAGGTACAGGCGTGGTGCGGCATGTGCGTCGTCGTCGCGCCAGGGATAGTCGGCCGCGCGAAACGCCGCCGGCGTCGTGCGGCCGAAGCGCAGCACCTGTTCGACCTTGTGTTCATCCGCTTGCTCGCCGATGTCGGGCATGAACAAGCAGCGCGCGCGCGGCACGCGCGCCCAGCGCAACAACCAGCGGATGTGCTTGAGCGAGCCGCGCGAATCCTCGGAAATGTAGATGGGTCCTGCGAATTGGCGCAGCCAGGCGATCGCGCGCCAGCGTTCCGGGCTGAACGCCAGCAGGGTGCGGCGCGAGCGGAACTGCGTGATTTCGCCGACGTCCGGATGCGCCGCGTACAGGGCGCCGGTCCAGGTTCCCGCGCTGATGATCCGGCAGGGCGCGCCATAACGCTGGCTCAACAGATGCAGCAACGGTTCCTGCAGCAGCATGTCGCCGAGGCGGCCGTAACGGATGAGCAGCGGTGTTATCGGTGTTGCCATGAATATGCGGATTCAAACGGGCGCGCGCATTCTAGCGATGTGAACTTAAATTCTTCGCAAGGTGCGGAAACGCGCTATTCTTGAGCGTCGCATTTTCGCCACAGGCCGTTCCATGAGCGCTGGACGCGTACTCATCGTCGACGACGAACCGGATATCCGCAGCACCGTCAAGGAAATCCTCGAGGACGAAGGCTACGTCGCCATCCTCGCCGCCAACGCGGACGAGGCGCGCGCCGCGCGCGAGCGCGAGCGTCCCGACGCGATCCTGCTCGATATCTGGATGCCCGGCACGGACGGCATCGCCCTGCTGCGCGAATGGGCGGCGGCGGGCGTGCTCGCGGCCTGTCCCGTAGTGATGATGTCCGGCCACGGCACGGTGGAAACCGCGGTCGAAGCCACACGCCTGGGCGCCTGGGATTTCATCGAGAAGCCCATTTCGCTGGCGAAGCTGCTGCTCACGCTCGAACGCGCGCGCGAAGCCAGCCGCCTGCGCCACGAAAACGAAGGCCTGCGCCAGCGCCTGGCGCTGCCGCTGGAGCCGGTTGGATCGAGCAAGGCCATCGCGGCGCTGCGCGCGCAACTGCAGAAGCTTGCGCAGCACGATGCCAGCGTGCTGATTCGCGGCGAGGCCGGCACCGGCAAGGAAACCCTCGCGCGCTGGCTGCACGCGCACGGCCCGCGCCGCAGCGGTCCGTTCGTCGCGGTCGCGGCGGGCAGCATTCCGCGCGATCATCTCGTTGCCGCGCTGTTCGGCACCGAGGATGCGAACGGCGTGCAGCCCGGCCTGCTCGAACAGGCGAACGGCGGCACGCTGTTCCTCGATGAAGTCGCCGACCTCGACGCCGAGTTGCAGCAGCGCCTGTTCAGCGTGTTGCAGCGGCGTGCGCTGGTGCGCGGCGGCGGCCGGGAACCGGCGCCGCTGGACCTGCGCGTGATCGCCGCGAGCGCGCGCGACCTGGACGCACAGGTCAAGGCCGGCGCGTTCCGCGAGGAACTCTACTACCTGCTCAATGTCCTACCTTTGGTCGTGCCGCCGTTGCGCGAGCGCGCCGAGGACGTACCGGAACTGCTGCACCTGTACGCGGATTTTTTCGCCGGCCGCGACCGCCTGCATGGCCGCCGTTTTACATCGTCGGCACAGAAGCGACTGTGCGCCTACGCCTGGCCGGGCAACGTGCGCGAATTGCGCAACCTTGTGCAGCGCGTCCTGGTCATGGGTGGTGCGGCGGATGTGGAAACGGTCGAAGTCGAAGCCGCGCTCGGCGCGGCGACATCCGCCGCGGCACCCAATGCGGCAGGCATCGATTTCGACCTGCCGCTGCGCGAGGCGCGCGAGCAGTTCGAGCGCGCCTACCTGCTGCACCAGTTGCAACACGCCGGCGGCAGCGTCGGCAAGCTGGCCAAGGCGGCCGGTATGGAACGCACGCATTTGTACCGCAAGCTGCGCGACCTGGGGGTGGATGTGAAAAGCGCGGTGCGCGACGACTGAACACCAACCCAGGAGAAAACCATGAGCGTGAAAAACAAGGTCGCCCTCGTCACCGGCGCTGCCAGCGGCATCGGCAAGCGTATCGCTGAGGTGCTCGCCGACAACGGCGCGCACATCGCCATCGCCGACATCAACCAGGCCGCTGCCGACGCGGCTGCGGCCGACATCCGCAAGCGCGGCGTGAAAGCCAGTGCCGTACTGATGGATGTGACGAACGAGGCGCAGGTCGAGGCGGGTGTGGACAAGGTCGTCAAGGAGCTGGGCGGCGTCGACATCCTCGTCTCCAACGCCGGTATCCAGATCGTGTATCCGATCGAGAGTTTTCCGTTCGCGGACTGGAAGAAACTGCTCGCCATTCACCTCGACGGTGCCTTCCTGACGACGCGCGCCTGCCT